>JAUXHQ010000029.1 GCA_030621455.1 Deltaproteobacteria bacterium | reverse complement strand
ATTATATCGCGCGTAGATTCAGACATTCAAACTGAGGGGAAGTAACGCCTATTTGCCGCACACACATCATGCTCCGCTCAGACTAGGTTCTATATAGGTTTCCAGCAACTTCTTTGTTTGCAACGCTGCCTTCTTTTCCGCGAGTTCGATCACCCACCACCGGCACGAGGTCTCCATTAAGGCATCAAGCAAGTCGATCCCCAGATCGTCGATCGTTTCGGGAGGAATATGCCCTTCTCCGTTTTCCTCTTTATAGATATGGGCATGATTAAGGCGTTCTTTTACCTGATAGACCATCTCCATCGGGGTCCAGAGACCCTTTACAACGGCGGGACAACCCTTGGCATGACCAAAATCGAATGTTGCGGAGATATCGACCTGTTCAAGGATTTCTATCCATTCTTCGGGAAAGGACGTGGGTCCGTGCATTAGGTTCTCCAGGGAAATGGTGACCCCATGACTGAGGCCAAAGGCCTTCAGCGCGGTAAGGTTTTCGTTGACCTTCGTGTGGAAGATGTCTTCGTCCCGGATACTTCCCAGGCCTATATGAAGTGTGAGAAATTTCCCTCCGGTCTCGGCCACCAGTTCAAGGGTATGACGGTGAAGGTCCATGGCCCATTGAGCAATCTTATCATCACGGTGGCCTATCTCTGTATTGAGAAAAGGGGTGTGGAATCTCACCTCTATGTCGTGGTCCTGAAGTCTCCGAACCTGTGAGATAAATCGAGTCTTAGCTCGGTTCTCTAACGGGACCCGATCCCGCGCAAAAGACCAATCTATTCCATCGAAGCCACTCTTTATGGCAAAAGTCACATCGTCTTCTTTATCTGCCATTGGGTTGCCCGACATTACCAGTTTGGGGCGCATTATTCTTTCCTCCAAATGCAGCGGCTCGTTTCGGTGTCAGAGTTAAAACTTACTGTGCTCGTCTCCCTTGACCTTACAAAACATATCTCATTTTTGGATGGGCACTACCTAAGGGACGGGGCCGAAAAACTTGTTCATCTATCAAATCCTTGTGAGGCTATTGGGAGAAACTTTATAGATATAATATATGAAGAGTACGCCGATTTGTCAAACAGGAAGTTTCGATAATTAAGGCCTGTATTTTAGGAAAAACCGATTAAGGGTCAAGGTTTCCATCCTTATTTTTTAACAGAAAATCGACCATCGCCTGGCATAATGGAGAAGCCATTCTCCTTCTGTCTCTGATCAAATAGAACATACGGGTCATTGGCAGACCTTTCACTTTAAGCGTCTTAAGTATTCCGGCTTTCAGCTCGGTATCGAGTGCCCTTGAAGATAGGATGGATACGCCGAGACCTGCCTTTATGCCTTCCTTAACCGCCGTGGAGGTGCCAAGCGTTGCCACTACACGGAGGGAATCGGTCCCCTTTGATCCTGGGACCTTGAGATAATCGGACATGATTCTTAATGTCCCGGAGCCGGCTTCCCTCAATATGAAGGGCTCCTGAGAAAGCTCCTCGATGGTGACCTCACCCTTCGTTGCCCAGGGGTGCCGGGCAGGGACGGCCAGGACCAGTTCATCGTTCCATAGCTCATGGCATATAAGGTTCCTTTGGGAAACCTTAGACCCTACCACACCGAGATCAAAATCTCCCTCCAGGATACGGCCCTCTATTTCTTTCGTATCCGCAATGGTCAGCGTAACCGATATGAAAGGATATTCTTCGTTAAAACGTCCAATGACTTTCGGAAGGATGTATTCCCCGGGGATGGTGCTGCAACCGGTGTTAATCACCCCGCGTTTTACACCAAGGAAATCCTCCATTTCCAGAACAGCCGTCCTTTTCATGTGGAGCAGCAGGATTGCATGCTTGTAGAGCAATTCCCCGGCTTTGGTTGGTACGACCTGTCTGCCCAGACGATCGATGAGCCTGGTACCGATCATGCTTTCAAGTGTAGCTATCCTTTCGCTGACTGAAGCCTGGACCAGAGAGACCGCATCAGCAGCTTTGGAAAAGCTCTTCAGTTCAACCACCTTCCTAAAAATCTCCAGCTGACGCAGGTCAAAATCTATAGATGATACCTGGTTCTCAATTGTTTTTTTCATTGCCTCACCATGGAATATGTGATCAATAGGATCACTGGTCAATAAACATGAGCAATGGATCTGTCTGGAAATCGGCACGTCCTCGGCCGGCGGAGAGTAAAGACGCACAGCTGTGCGTCTCTACGTCGTTGTCGTCGTCGGTGGTGGTATCTCAACAACTATTACACCACAATCGTCGTTTGATTGCAAATAGGTAGTGCCCATCCATAAATGGAGTCTTCAGCAAGAAAGGCACGAACCAAGTTTCTATCCGGAAAGGAGCATTCTTTAAATATATAAAATCTTGAAGTGAACACCGATAAGCCGTATACTCGGTTCAAAGAACACAAGCGGAAATATCCTCCGGGTCAAAGGAAAAGAAGAAAGGGAAGTGGACCAAATATGAATAACATGATGCGATGGCTCAGAAGACAGTTGGACGAGATCTTCTGTCCAACCCTTGACTGGGTTCAGATTGAGGTAACGACTCATTGCAACGCATCTTGTATATATTGTCCTCACACCGTGATGAAAGACCGTTGGGCAAATATGCACATGCCTCTAGAGCTTTTTTGTAAATTGACCCCGTTTCTCAGGAATACGAAGATGATCTATCTCCAGGGCTGGGGGGAACCCCTTCTCTGCGAGGACATCTTTAGGATGATACGAATCTGCAAAGACCAGGGGAAAGTAGTGGGATTTACCACAAACGGTATGCTTCTAACCGAAGAGACGATACTAAAATTGATCGATTTGGAAGTCGACATTTTAGGGGTCAGCCTTGCCGGTACCACCGCAACAACCCATAATAAAATCCGCAAGGGGACCGATTTTGATACGGTGATCTCCAGTCTGAAACTCCTTCACAGGATTAAGTTGGAGAACAGGAGAGAGCGCCCGGCGGTACATCTAGCCTATCTTATGCTCAAATTAAATTTTCATGAACTTAACGGGATTGTCTCCCTTGCAAAGGGGATGGGGGCAAAACAGATAGTGGCCGGCAACCTGAACTTGATACTTAACCCGAAACTCTGCACTGAAGCCATCTTCAATGATAGGGAGCACGCAGAACAATATCGCGCCACGCTTGAGAAAATCAAAGACAGGGCAGCGAATGAGAACATCATCTTTCACTATCACGGCCCTAACCTCAATGATAAGTCCATGCGCTGCAGCGAGAATGTTCATTGCGCCTGTGTAATTAATGTGGAGGGCGAAATCTCCCCATGTGTTTTTACCACACAGACTCTCTGCAAAGACCCTGAACTCAGTAAAGGTCAATCCACCCATTATATCTTTGAAGGTCAACTTTTTCCACTAGAAGTATTGTCCTTTGGAAACATACGTGATGAGAGCCTGACCCGGATATGGAAGAAAAGGGACTACACCGGATTTAGGGATCTCTTCGACCCTGAGGTAGTTGTAAAAACAGAGCAGATAATGTCAGAAATGCCTCGATGCTGCGTGAAATGTTATAAAAGGTTGGGCGCATGAAAAAATAAAAGCGGCACTATTGAGGTTGAGAGATGCTGGGTTGTTCTATGACATCTACATCGTCAGGTATTTTAAAGATAAACATTGAATCCTGTAATCCTCGATTTATCTTATGGTTTTTAAACCGAATCCGAATGAGGTTACCATAGAAATCATAAAAATAGGTTTCAACCACCAGAAAACTATCCTTGTCGATCAAGAGAAAGAGCTCTTCAATATTAGACTGTTGTTCTCTAGGGATCAGTCTCAACACGTAACTGTTCCCGTTATCTTCACCAGTAGGCTCTCCAAGACGGACATCAAAATCCCTCTTCAAGTCCCCCATTCCCGAAAGAAAGAAGGCGGAAGTGTTAGACCGATAAACCTCTGAAAAATTACTTACTACAACCTGCCTGTCCTCGTAGATATACATCCAAAGGGTCTTTCCATCGGTCACAATCTCCTGTTTCGTAGGCGTATTATAATCCCACCGCAGCTTCCCCGGATTCTTGAAATATATTTCCCCCGTTGCTGTTTGAGTCTTGTCAAGTGACTTCAATGTGGACTCTTGGGTAAAGTCGGCCTTGAGGTCCTTTGTCCTTTGATACACATCCTGAACCTTAGCGACAATCTCTTCAAGAGGGATACCCGAGCATGGCCCGGGCAAAAAGGTCAAGAGGACGAAAACCAGCGCAAAAAGCGGGACAAAACCAAGACTTCTCATTGTTCTCCCGTGAAACATCTCGTTTATAATTTGTTTATCAAAACTTCCCGTGGTTTAACCCCGTCGGACGGACCGACAACCCCGTCTTCCTCCATCTTCTCGATTATTCTGGCCGCTCTGTTATAGCCTATTCTTAAATGCCTCTGTACCATTGAGATTGAGGCCTGCTTTGTATTTGATACCAGTTCCACGGCCTCATCATACTTCTCGTCATACTCGCCGTTATTCTTGGAATAAACATCTTCCTTGGGTTCCAGTATCGATTCGTCATAATCAGGGGGTTCTTCTTGTTTGATAAAGGCAACAATTTTTCTGACTTCATTCTCCGAAAGATAGGCCCCGTGTATTCTTTGAAGCTTTGAGGTGCCGGGTTGCAGGATCAGCATATCTCCGGCGCCCAACAGGTGTTCTGCGCCAACCGTATCTAGTATGGTGCGAGAATCTACCTTGGACGACACCTGGAATGAAATCCTTGCGGGAAAATTGACCTTGATTATTCCGGTGAGTACGTCGACGGAAGGGCGCTGGGTGGCCACCATGAGGTGAATGCCGGCCGCCCTTGCCATCTGGGCCAGTCTGGCTATCGATTCCTCCACTTCCTTCGATGAAACCATCATGAGGTCAGCCAGTTCATCAATAATGACTACAATGTAGGGCAACTTCTCATGTCGATCTTCTGATTCAGATTCGTCATCCAATGAGGGGGCTCCTCTTAGGTCTTCGATTACTCGACTTGTATCTATTGATTCGTTCTCCAGTTTACGATTGTAACGGCCAATGTTCCTCACCCCTTTTTCCGCGAGTAACTTGTATCTCCGTTCCATCTCTTCCACCAGCCATTTGAGTACCGTGGCAGCTACTTTGGGTTCGGTTACCACCGGGCTCAAAAGGTGCGGAATCCCGTCATATAATGAGAGTTCCAGTCTCTTAGGGTCTATCATTATCATCTTAACTTCTTCCGGGTCGGCCTTGAAGAGGATACTGCAAATCATGGAGTTTACGGATATGCTCTTCCCTGTCCCGGTTGCCCCTGCTATCAGCAAATGAGGCATCTTCCCAAGATCCGTCACTACCGGGTTTCCAAAGATGTCTTTGCCCAAGACTATGGTAAGCCTTGAGTTGGATTTCTTGTAGGTGTCATGGCTTACGATATCCCTGAAAAAAACCGTTTCTCTCATAGAATTAGGTATCTCTATGCCTACAACGGACTTTCCCGGGATAGGCGCCACTACTCTAACACTGATAGCTCTCAATGCGAGCGCCAGATCATCGGACAGGTTTACGATTCTATTTATCTTTACGCCCGGGGCAGGTTCGTATTCATACATGGTTATCACCGGACCCGGCTTAACCTCCGTAACCTTGCCTTCCACCCCGAAATCGGAGAGTTTCTTCTCGAGAATCCTGGAGTTCATTATCAAACTTTCTTTGTCTATCTTGGAGACCTTCTGCTCCTTGCGTTCCAAAAGAGATAAGGGAGGGAATTCATAGACACCTTTGGGCTTCGGGATATCGAACTCTTCCTGTATCAAGGTCTCTATTCCTTCCACGCCCTGGTCCTTCGGTGAAAAATCCATGATGGCCGGGATTTCGATTTCATCGGACTTCTTCTTATCTTTCCCGGGAGGAGCCTTTCTCTCCTTGCATTTGACCTTTCCTCCGTGTCTTGCAATATAGGCTTTAAGAAGCCCGAATGTGCTCACGGATAAGTCTTTAACTTTCCTTACAAACCATGAAAGAGACAGATCTGTACTTATGAGTAACGAAGATACGAAGACCAGGATGAGTATAGTATACGAACCCATTCGATTGAAAAACCTCTCCACCTCGCTGACCAGGAGCCCACCGACAACCCCCCCTGCTAGAATAGGCTGGTCAAAAAACTCGACTTGGGTGAACCCCATACTCAATATCCCTGTTGTCGACAAGACCAAGAAGAAATAGCTTGCCAACTTATAGTATTTGAATTTGAATTCTTTTGTAATAAATAACCGAACGGAGAGGACAAATAGGATAATGGAAAAGAGGTAGGATGCGAGGCCGAAGGTCTGCAAAAGCCAGTCAGACAAATACGATCCGGCAATGCCCCACAGGTTGTTTACCTCGATCACATTGGTGGGTACGTAATTGTTGAACGACGGGTCTGCAGGATCCGAAGAGATCAGGCTGGAGGTAATAAATACCATGACAACAAACGTGACCAACCCGAGGACTTCTCTAAGTATCCTGTTCTTGGAGATCAATGATTCCATGACAGACCCTAATGACAGCAGTTCAGTATAATAACCACAGATCCGACCAGCCAACAATAATAAGCAAAATATCTCAATCTTCCTTGCCTCAGGACCCCTATCAACATTCTTATGGCGAGAATGCCCGTTAGCATCGCACTCAAGGTGCCGAGCAGATAGGCGGGGATCGCACTGGCCTTAATATGAGAGAATTCCGGGATTTGGAGCATCACTGCTCCCAGGATGGCAGGAATCGACAGCAGAAAGGAGAACCTTGCTGCCTCTTCACCATCGATCCGTCTAAATAGACCGGTGGCTATTGTCGAACCGGATCGAGAAATGCCGGGTGTAATAGAAAGTCCCTGAACAAAACCGATGAGAATAGAATCTTTAAAGGTTAAAGAGTTAACCGTCCGCTTTTGTTCTTTGATGCCATCAGCAATTACCAGAAGGCTGCCGGTTACAATCAACATGGAAGCGGTGAATACTACGGAAGCGAATAACCCCTCAATGTGATCTTTAAATAGAACCCCTAACACCGCAGTGGGTAAAGTTCCGGTAACGATTAATGCCGCCAGCCTCCGCTGTGATTTCTGTACATTACCGTTAACATTTTTACAGCACGCCTGTAAACCGAACTTTGTGCCGAAGGCTCCCAGAATACCGGCAATGTCCCGCCGATAGTAAAAAAGGACCGCACAGAGGGTGCCAAGGTGCAAAAGAACGTCGAACAAAACCCCTGGCTGCTCAAACCCCTTCAGGTAATGTTGCGCGATAACCAGATGACCGGAGCTACTAATGGGTAAAAACTCCGTTAAGCCCTGAAGGATGCCAAGGATAATCGCTTGAAGGATGGTCATTGAAGCTTCCGCATAAAAGAATGTTTAGGGACGGGGCCAAGAGAAGACCGATCTCAGCATTTCGGATACTAAAACTCGGAAGATCCTACCAAAGCTACTGCATAAGCGGCTATCCCCTCTCCGCTGCCGGCAAACCCCAAGCCCTCCGTGGTGGTGGCTTTTACATTAACCTTGTTGGCGCCGATCTCCAAAGCCGTGGCTATGTTTTCAACCATCTTGGGCATATATTCGGCCAACCTGGGATCCTGGGCTACTATGGTAGAATCAATATTACTTATTCCTAGTCCCCTCTCTTCTTTTAAAACCTTGACTACCCGCAGTAACTTCAGACTGGATATGCCTTTGCATTTGAGATCGTTTTCGGGAAAGTGTTTGCCCAGGTCACCCACTCCCATGGCCCCCAACAAAGCGTCACAGATAGCATGTAAAAGAACATCGCCATCAGAATGTCCGGCCAGCCCCCTCTCATACGGTATATCAACCCCGCCCAGAAGAAGTCTCCTCCCCTCCACTAATCGATGGACATCATAACCAAAACCTACTCGCATAATCCAGCCTCAAAGCAATTAAGCCGTTAAAGCTTCATCCCCACTCTATAATCAGAAATTTTGGAACTCATAACTGAGTTTCAAAATATCTGATTATACAGCTACCCAATATTGATAGGCTCGCAGGCACTCACCATATGTTCGTTGTCTTCAAGGAAGGCCTTGGCCAGGATTAAATCTTCCGGCGTTGTAATCTTGATGTTCCCATAGGAACCCGCTATGATCTTGACCTTTATGCCCAAGGCTTCCACGAGGGAGGAATCATCGGTCCCGCGTAGATTATTTTCAACGGCATTTTTATGCGCGCTTATTATTATGTTGTAATTGAAGGTCTGAGGGGTTTGTGCAAGCCAGAGTCTATTTCGGTCCAATGTTTCTAAAATCTCTCCGTAATAGGATACCCTCTTGACCGTCTCTTTCACTGGAACAGCCACCACGGTAGCGTCGTGTTTCTGTGTCTCAATGATGGATTCATCTATAAGTTGGGGGGTGACAAAAGGACGGATCCCGTCGTGTATCATCACTATGTCACACCCGGGTTCTATCGCATCCAGACCATTTTTGACGGAATCCTGCCTTTCAACACCACCTATAACTATCTTGGTAACCTTCTTCAGATTGTACTTATTTACAATATCTTCTCTGGAATGACCTTCCTCCTTACTTGATACAATAACGTAAACCTCACTAATCAGTGATGACTCCTCAAATCTGAGGAGGGTCTCAGCCAGGATTGGTCTATTGCCTATAGAAAGAAACGGTTTACTGATAAGCGTACCCATCCTCTTCCCCATTCCGGCAGCGGGGATCAGGGCAACAGCCCTCATTGATTCCTCTCAATATCGTAAGTTATGAACAAGCCCGTCAGGTGCATCGTCTTTCAATACGCTAAAGATCATTCTTCCGGCTGTAGTCTGAAGAACACTCGTCACAGCCACGTCAACGTCTTTCCCCATATGCTTCCTGGCATTATCCACCACAACCATAGTCCCATCATCGAGATAGGCCACACCCTGTCCTGGCTCCTTACCCTCCTTCAATATCCTGATACTCATCACCTCACCCGGCAGAACAACAGGCTTCAAGGCATTTGCCAGTTGGTTTATGTTTAAAACCGATACGCCCTGCAGCTCCGCCACCTTATTAAGGTTAAAATCATTGGTGACAATCTTCCCATTCATCTTTTTTGCAAGGGCTACGAGCTTGCTGTCAACCTCCTTTATTCTTGGGAAATCATTATCCACAATCCTCACATTCAGGTCAACCTGTTTTTGCATCTTATTCAAGATATCCAAGCCTCTCCTCCCCCTGGTCCGCCTAATGGAGTCCGAGGAGTCGGCAACACGTTGCAGTTCCTGAAGGATAAACTGAGGTAAGATAAGCGTACCCTCGATGAATCCTATTTCACATATATCAGCTATCCTGCCATCTATAATAACGCTGGTATCCAATATTTTTAAACTTTCTCCTGTAGGTTGACTTTTCTGCCGAGTTATTTCAGCGACCTGGAATTCTCCTCCTTTCTTGCTTCCCACCTTCAAGCCCATATAACCAAGAATGCAGTTCATCAATATGTGAACCAAAAGACCCGGTATCCCTTTTCCAAGAATACCGAGTAAAAAAACATAGGAAAACAGGTTTGCTACCACAAGACCGGCGATTAACCCTATGCATCCTCCGACTATGGCCCTTAAAGGATATTTAATGATACGTTGTTCCAGGAAAAGGGCCAGGGAGGACAGGGCAAAGCCCGCCACAAACCCCCACATCGCCAGGTAGTTAGGACCCACAAACTCATACGCAACATAATATCCCCCGACAGAGCATAGTAAAATCAAAAATATGCGCAAAACAATGGTACCCACTTACATATCACCTCCTTTCATTCATAAGGTTGAAAATATATGAATTACTTTAAAGATAGGTTTTATCCGTGAATAATTATGCCCTTTACCCCTGTCCGTTACGGTCAGGGATAAAGGGCTCAAGTTACCGGAGATTTTGGCGAGTTTGAACGCAGGCGAATAAAGGACTCAAAACGTTAACACGTAAAAATGCTTTTTATCCTGTCTTCTATTGTCTCCTCAGGACGATTCTGAGCAATGGAGAGTTCTTTGACCAATAGGCTGCGGGCCGCATCCAGCATCTTTTTTTCCCCAAAGGAGAGTTCCTTTCCCAATTTCAAGGTGAAGAGGTCTCTGAGGACCTCGGCCACTTCAAAAACCGACCCACTCTTTATCTTTTGTGTATATTCGCGATACCTCCTGTTCCACGTCTGATTCTCAACTTCGATATCCTTCTTTTTCAATATGTCATATACTTTTGGGACCTCTTCTACATGAATCACTCGTCTTAGCCCGACGGTATCAATATTGTCGACTGGAATCATTATGGTTGTATCACTATCCATTATCCTAAACATGAAGAAAGTCTGTTCGTGACCCGAAATTTCCTTGTTCTCAATAGACTGAATAACCCCTACCCCATGGGAAGGATATACACCTATATCTCCAATTTGAAACATCAGAAAATAGCCTCCCTTCTCACCTTCTAAGTCCGTCTTTTATTTTGGTAAAATTTAGCATGTTTCGGAGGGGTAGTCAATAAAATTGTTGCCGGAACAGTTAACTCGGAAAGAGAGAAGCGAAGGCAGATGCTCTGAGGGCTAAACAGACCACAAAAATGTATACACCATCCGCGCTGGGGAAAAGAGCTGGTTGTGATAACCTAAAATTGACCACCCCTATGAGTCTCCGATAAGATGGTTTTTTTGAAATCATCAGCGAATTGGAGGTAAAGAGAGGATGTTAGGGATGTATCAATATAAACTTATAAGGACGGCTCATCGAGTCTATGGGAAGACGATCAGTGAGATATCACGAGAGACCGGTCATTCAAGGAACACAGTAAAGAAAGCTCTTCGAGGTGAAGCATGGGCCTACAGACAGAGATAACATCAAGCATACCCAGTTCTTGGGGGGTATTTGGAGATCATAGACAAGTTTTTAAAATTCTCATTCCTCTGTTTCAAGGTCGGTCACCCTATGCACA
>JAUXHQ010000127.1 GCA_030621455.1 Deltaproteobacteria bacterium | reverse complement strand
CTTTCGGATCTTGAGCGATAATCGCGTCGAGTATAGAGTCGGAGACCTGGTCGGCTATCTTATCCGGATGACCCTCTGTTACCGATTCTGAAGTAAACAGAAATTGCTTAGCTGGCATAGAACTCTCCTTTGCAACCGTTTAAACCGTTAACACTAAAAATCATCAATCCGCATCCTCTTATTTCCCAAATTCCATGGGGAAACGCATTCTCATTTCTGCCTTCATAAATGACCTGATTTCTGAAGCTGTGGCAAGTCCCATAACATGGTCCAAGAGTTGCCTCGACTCTTCATGTGTTATGGAGCGTATAACTTTCTTGACTTGCAAGACCGAGAGGGCATTCATGCTTAATTCATCCAAACCCAACCCCAAAAGGATTGGAATGTGTAAGGGTTCTCCTGCCATCTCTCCACACATTCCCACCTTTATGCCACCATTATGTCCACAATCGACCACCTGCTTTATCAACCTCAGAACCGCCGGATGCAGCGGTTCATAAAGATAACTGACATGCTCATTTACCCGATCGATGGCCAGCGAGTACTGTATGAGATCATTGGTCCCAATGCTAAAAAAGTCTACCTCCCTAGCCAGGATATCGGCAAGGGTGACAGCAGACGGGATCTCTATCATTATTCCGATTTTTATGCCAGTATCGAATGGAACCCCTGTGGCCTTTAGTTCGTTTTTTACTTCCTCCAGTATCTCCTTTGTCTGGAGGATCTCTCGAACCCCGGAGATCATTGGGAATATCACTTTTACCTTTCCAAAGTTACTGGCCCTTAAAATTGCCCGCAGCTGGGTCTTGAATATCTCTACCTCTCTCAGGCAGAACCTGATGGCCCTGAGCCCCAGAGCAGGGTTCATCTCTTTGGCAAGTTCAAGACGAGAAATGAATTTATCCCCGCCGATATCCAGAGTTCGAATCGTAGCGGAATAAGGATGCAATTCTTCCACGACACCCTTATAGGCCCGAAATTGTTCTTCCTCCGATGGAAGCTCCTTTCGATTTAAATATAAAAATTCCGTTCGATACAAACCTATGCCCTCTGCCCCATGTTTCAAGACAGACGGGATTTCTTCAATCAATTCTATATTTGCAACAACCTTGATTCTGAACCCATCCGGTGTCTCGGCAGGCAAGTCTTTATACTTAAAGAGTTCTTTTTCTAGACTTTCATAAACCCTTTTCTTCTCTAGATACTCATTCAATATAGCCTTTGAAGGGTTTATTATGACTATTCCCGTTGTGCCGTCAACTACAAGGGAGTCCCCCTTCTCCACCGCTTCGGTAACCTTCTCCAGGCCGACCACAGCCGGAATCTCCAGTGCCCTTGCTATAATTGCCGTATGAGATGTCCTTCCACCTATATCAGTCACAAACCCGATAACCTTATCCTTGCTCATCTGGACCGTATCAGCCGGTGACAAATCGTGGGCAACAACAATGATTTTTTCCTCTAAATCGACAAAATTTTCTTCCTTCTTTCCAAGAAGATTCCTAAAGATCCTTTTGCCAACATGACCAATATCACTATCCCTTGCGCTCAAATACTCATCGTCTATCTCCTTGAAAGCCCTTAGAAGCTTTTGCATGGTGATCTCTAAGGCCCACTCGACATTGATCTTTTCCTCTCTTATCCGCTTTATGGTTTCGTCAATAAGCATCCTGTCTTCAAGGATCAACAAATGCGCATCCATAATATGAACCACGTCTTTGGCATCCTGACTCAGCATATCTTCCTTTGCCCTTGAACACTGCTCCTTAGACGTTTCAACAGCATATTTGAAGCGTTCCTCCTCTGAAGGCGCTTCAGTCTCACTGATGAGTCGATATGTAAAAATATCTATTTTTTTTCGATCGACAACTCGGGCCTTCCCAATGACTATGCCGGGCGAGCCTACGATCCCCTTTATGATGTAATCCTCTTTCCTCTTACGTTCCATCCCATTTATTCTCCAAATCCATCATCTATTAGGCGTCCCAATTCACCCAAAGCTTCTCTGGCATCCCTTCCTTCAGCCCGCACAATAATTCTGCTTCCCTGGGAAGCTGCCAACATCAATACCCCCATTATGCTTTTGGCGTCAACCTCCAGTTCATCCTTCAAAATGCAAATATCCGAATCAAACTTGCTGGCGGTCTTTACAAGTTTCGTTGCAGGTCGAACATGCACTCCCAGCTCATTCTTGATAGTGAAGGATTCACTAACAACCAGGCTGTTCCCTCTTTGTTCAGCGTCATGGAAAGGGTTCAAATATCGTCTCTATTTCCACCGGTCGGACTATAGATTTTCAAGCATCTTTCATATAAGCGCAAAAGTAATTTACACTTTTTATTTTTTTGAACCGAAGAATGTCGAACAATGAATATCGAAGTAATACCTTCGAAATTCTGCGGTTCGATGTTCAATATATGTAACCGAAGAACTAACCTCGAAAAGTTTAAACAGGCAAATGAAGGATGCCAGGGGGATTAGGGGAAATTTTATAATTATTTTTCTGAAAGACCATGGTACCTTTTATACCATGTTATCCAAATTCTGGATTTTTTTCAAAAATCTCATGGAGTTCGGCTCTTTTCCCATCTGACAACGAATAAAACCCGTGAGTGCATCTTCACTTTCCCTCAAGGCTTGTTTTGAAAATACCAGCCGGTGTACCTTCTTGAATTCCATATCCCTTGCCAGAATCAACATCCTTAAGGTTCCAGTAGATGTGGGAGAAAGCTTTCCCAGGTTAGTCGAGCAAGTGTTACACACGATCCCGCCCCTAAGCGGGCTGAACCAAAACCTCTCTTTGTTGGACAACATTTGCCCACAGACCAAACATCTCTCTAACTGTGGTTGGTATCCTAGGAGAGAGAGGACACGTATCTCAAATATCCTCGCAATACCTGTGCCAAGGTCTTGACAGTTAATCAGGGACAATGAATCAGCAAGGAGACTAAACACCGCTGCGTTTTTTTCTCTCTCGCCCATTAAACCATCAATCAGTTCAAGAAAATAGCTTCCGCATGCAACCTTTTTAATATCCTTCTGAATTCGCGCATATGCTTCGATCATATTACAGTTATTTATCCTTGCCAAGCCCAGGTTTTCCTTCTCGAAGAAGAAGAGGTTGACATGAGAAAACAACTCAAGGGAATTCCCAAACCTCTTCTTACTTTTCTTGGCGCCTTTTGCAATACCTCGTAGTTTTCCAAAGCCTCGCGTAAAGAAGGTCACAATCTTATCGGACTCGCTAAAATCCATAGACCGGGCAACAATAGCCTCGGTCCTGTGAAGCGGCATAAAGACGGACTCCTTCTTGGAGGTTTCCAAACACGCTCTAAACAATATACTTTAGAAAGACAGTGGCGGTGCTCAGATAGATAACAATACCTGTAATGTCATTGGCAGTGGTAACAAACGGACCGGAGGCGATAGCAGGATCAATGTTCAGTCTCTTGAATACGGCCGGTATCAAGGTACCTATCGTCGACGCCACCGTAATGGCAATAAACATGGCAAACCCAACTATTAGCCCCAAAACTGGGGTGCCATGCCAGAAGGGGGCAACCAGTCCCACTACACCCCCGCATGCAAAACCCATTATGGCCCCTATCCTTACCTCTTTGAAAAGTACACTCCCGATCTGAGTAAGATCAATACGGCCTATGGCCATGCCACGGACCACAATGGAAGACGTCTGAATGCCCACATTACCTCCCATGCCTGTAATGACGGGGATAAAGGTCACCAGGGCCAGGGCGTCCCTGATAGTCATTTCAAAGAACCACATGAGATAACCCGTGATCAGACCACCCGCTAAGTTTATCAAGAGCCATGGCAATCTCTTTTGAGATATCCTCAATACCTTTGGGCCGTAAACCAGTTCTTCAATCTCACCCATCCCTCCCATCTTCAGGAAGTCCTCAGAGGTCTCCTCCTCCATCACATCAACGACATCATCGATGGTAACCCTTCCCAGAAGAGTACCTGACGAATCGGTCACAGGGATGGATATCAGATCGTACTTCTGAATTATCCCCGCTACCTCTTCTTGATCAACATCCACATCAACCTTGACGGGATCTACAGTCATCACGTCTGATATCCTGGTGTTCGAGTTGGCCAGGATTAACCTTCGAAGAGGTAATATCCCTGTCAATCTATTTTTATCGTCGGTGACAAAAACATTGTGAAAATCCTCCACCTCCTTGCCAAAAGACCTTATATGATTGATCGCAGCTTCCACAGTAATACTGTCGACGACAGAAACTAACTCCGCCTGCATTATCCCGCCGGCTGTTTCTTTACCATATCGGAGGAGTTTTTGAACCTGCCTGGAATCCTCTTGGTCGATCTCTCCAAGTATTGACTTGGCCTTATCATCCGACAGTAACCCTATAATGTCGGCAGCATCATCCGTCTCCATCTGATCCACGATCCGGACCAGTTTTTCCCTCGAAACGTTGTATAGAATCTGTCGAATGGAGGTGTCATCGACCTTTACGATAACCTCAGAAGCCGTCTCCACGTCCAGTAAAGCAAAGATCTCTCTCTTTTCGCTCTTTTCGAGACTATTGATAAGTATGGCAATGTCAGCGGGATGAAGTTTAGACAAACAGCCGGCGATCTCCTCAACCTTGTTCAGTTCTATCAAGCTTTGAATCTCGGTTATATTTTCTTTACCTTCAGTCATAGAGAGTCCATGGGACAAGTTAGCGCCCTTAGGGCGACCTGCTGGCTGTTAAGCCGTTAGGTCTGTTTGGCTTACCAGCTTAATAGCTGTGATCGGCTGGCACACATAGTCAGGAACTAATTGATATAATTGACTAAAAAATGGGATTTCCTATACTATCAAGTTAAATATAGGTCAACCATCTATTGTACTTCTGTTCTTTCCCACGTATGATGTCAAAGAATGTGCCCTGGAGGTCCATGGTAATCTTGCCGGGTTTGCCACTACCGATACTTCTGTTATCCACCTCTCTTATGGGGGTGATCTCTGCGGCTGTCCCGGTAAAGAAGGCCTCCTCGGCAGTATAAAGTTCATCTCGAGTAAACCTCTCTTCAATTACCTTTATCCCCCTATTCAAGGCGATAGATATGACAGAATCCCTTGTAATTCCCGGTAGCACAGATGTGAGAGGGGGAGTTTTCAAATCACCAGACTCAACTATAAAGATATTTTCACCTGTAGCTTCGCAAACATATCCCTCGGTGTCCAGAATGACTGCTTCATCATAACCATCCTGTACTACCTCCCTTTTGGCCAGGACCGAATTTACATAATTTCCACAAATCTTTGCCTTGGTCATCATGATATTCACGTGATGGCGAGTAAATGATGAGGTCTTAACCCTTATCCCCTTTTTCAGCCCTTCATCTCCCAGATAAGCCCCCCATTCCCAAACAGCAATAGCCACCCTGATCCGGTTGTCCTGAGGGTGGATCCCCATAGCTCCATCACCGATAAACACAATAGGCCTTATGTAACTCTCTTTTAATCCATTGGCCTTGATGGTTTCTATAATAGCATCGGTTATCTCCTCCTTGTTAAAGGGGATTGCCATCTGTCCTATATGGGCTGAATTGAAAAGACGGTCCACATGTTCCTTCAATCTGAAGATCGCAGAATTTCCATCAGCACACAGATAACACCTGATGCCTTCAAAGGCCCCCAACCCGTAATGCAACGTATGACTCAGAATATGTACATTGGCATCTTCCCAATCAACAAGTTTCCCATCTATCCATATCTTCTTTACCTTTTCTACCATTAAGGTCTTCCTCCTTTTTTTAACAGCCTTACTTTTCTCGACAAGATGCAGCCCAACCCTGGCCCAACTCCGCTGGTTTTCATCGAAGAACGGACCACTTTATCTTATAGATGGGCGCTGGTGAGTCACCTGATATGAATGATTACCATTTGGCCGGATGATCAAGACCGGGGGCAAGGCCAAAATAACTTCTACATTTCGGCTTCGCCCCTAGCAAAGGGGCATCAGAATATACCAGGAAAAATGGCAAGCCAAATTTTTTCCCGTCTGTACTGTCTAGCCCTCTTTTAATCCCTTCAAACTATCTGA
>JAUXHQ010000057.1 GCA_030621455.1 Deltaproteobacteria bacterium | reverse complement strand
AGGTCTGGTGAGTTTTCCAGGTAAAGATTGACGATCTTGCCCAGTATATTAGGCGAACCGGGCCGCTGCACTGCCCTGATCTTGTCCAGCGCCCCTTGTTCCAGCAGTTCTCCTGTATCTTCCTCTTCGTCCGGCGCCTTTGACTGCGCCATTGCCGTTGACCCTGCCGATTCTTCATGCTGGTCCAGCCACTGTGACAATATCGTACGCAACTGATCCTGAGCGAAGGGCTTACTCAAATAGCCGTCCATGCCGGCGATCTTACAATCCTCTTCAATACCCTTTTCAACATTTGCAGTCAAGGCGATGATCGGAATATAACCACCACCCTCGATCCCCTCGCGCCTGCGGATTTCCTCAGTAGCTTCAAATCCGTCCATGTCCGGCATATGACAGTCCATTAACACCATGTCATAACTATCACCGGATACCTTGTTAACTGCCTCACGTCCGTTTCCCACCACATCCACCCGGCACCCCATAAGTTCCAGCATGCTCAGGGCAACTTCCTGATTCACGGGGTTGTCTTCGGCCAGCAGGATGTGAGCGTCAAATGCTGCTGTATACACGCCTTCGGGCTCCCGCTGAGTTTTAGCCGGGGGTGCGCCAAGGATGGTCACCTGGCAGTCATAGAGCTCAGACTGGCGCACAGGTTTAGTCAGGTAGCGACGAATTCCCACATCCGCCGCCCTGGCCGCTTCTTCGTCGAAAGCTGCAGAGCTGAGCATTACCAGATCTATTTGAGGGATCTGGGGGTCGTCACGCAGCCTGCGTGCAAGCTCTATTCCATCCATGCCGGGCATGTGCCAATCGAGCAAGGCTATGTCGTAGGCATCGCCCCTCGCTGCGGCGGCGCGCAGCATCTCCAAGGCCTGCCCGCCGCTCTTCGCCGTACCATTACGCATCCCCCAGGCAATCACCTGGTTGTGGAGTATTTCCCGATTGGTAACGTTGTCGTCTACGATCAAGACCCTCGTTCCCCTAAGGCCTTCCCGTGGAAATGTGGCGGTATGCGCCTCCCCGGTCTGGCGCGCCAGTGGGACAGTAAACCGGAAAATGGACCCCTTGCCAGGTTCACTTTCCACGCCCATCTCTCCACCCATCAGCTCGACCAGTTGGCGGGAGATGGCCAGGCCAAGGCCTGTGCCTCCGTATTTACGGGTAGTGGATCCATCTGCCTGGGAGAAGGGATCGAAGATCCGTGCCTGGACCTCCGGTGCAATGCCTATACCTGTATCCACCACCTCGAAACGGAAGTTAACCTTATCGTCGGTTTTCCCGAGCGCCTCGACACGCACCACCACCTCACCCGCATCAGTGAATTTGATGGCGTTGCCCATTAGGTTCATGAGTACCTGACGCAAGCGATTCGAGTCCCCCTTTAGCGCCACCGGAAGGTCAACGGGCAGCGCCGCAGTCAGTTCGAGCCCCTTGCTGTGTGCCCTATCTGCCAACAGTGTCGCAGCCTCCTCCACCAGGTCGCGGAGGTCGAATTTCGTACTTTCCAGATCCAACCGGCCGGCCTCGATCTTTGAAAAGTCGAGGATTTCGTTTATGATTCCAAGTAAAGATTCGCCGGAACTCATGATGGTCTCAGCGAAACGTTGCTGTTTCCCAACTAAATCCGTGCCCAGCAACAGCTCCGTCATGCCCAGAACCCCATTCATGGGGGTTCGGATCTCGTGACTCATTGTGGCCAGGAACTCGCTCTTTGCACGACTCGCCTCTTCAGCAGCATCCCTGGCTGACAGGGCTTCTGCCATCGCGTTTTCGAGTTGCAGGTTCTTCTCTGACAGTTCGGCGGTGCGCGCTGCCACCTCCTCTTCGAGGTGCCGGCGGTGATTTTCAAGCTGCACATCACGCTGCTGAACCTCGCTGAGCATTTCATTGAATACACCAACCAGTTCGCCGAACTCGTCGTTACTGATCTTATTGACCCGGGTGGAGTAATCTTTTGAAGCCGAAATAGACTTAATTGCTTGCATGAGTTTCCGCACGGGGAGGGAGAAGACCCTCTGCAATCTGTAGGAGAGGAGCATTACCAGGAGCAGGGTAATCGATACAATCAGCCCCATGATAATGAAATAAGCGTCCAGTATTCTGTCTATTCTACTCATATCATCAACCATGTGAATCACACCGATGCGCTCACCTTTCAGTGCAACCGGCCGGAGAAGATGGAGATACCCGTTATGGTCATATTGGATTACTTCACCACCCGCTGAGAGCCCGCCGGCATCCGAGCCCAAGTCGAGAATTCCTTTGGCCACCTCCATGCCAAGTTTGTTATGAGCCGCTTTACCGGTCGCGTATTGAGCGAAGCGGCGGCCTTCGTTGTCATACAGACAGGCCGCAACAATTCCCTGTTTGGTCCTCAGCGCGGCCAGGGTTTCCTCTGCGGCTTTCGCGTCATCGAACGCCAGGGCCGCTACGCTGTTCCAGCCAACTACATCCGCCAGAGATGATAACTCCTGGGAGACCGTGCGTCGCGCACTGATATATTCGTTAACTATCATTGCCGATGATGACAAAAGCAAGGCGATTCCGGCGGTCAGGCCCATGATAAGCGTCAGTTTGGTTCGAATAGGCATGTCGTTGAACTTCCACTTCACTTGCGTTCCTCCCCGTGCGATCCACCCACGATGGTCGCCAGTTTTAAGATCCTGGAGCTGATTTTCAGTCCCGCCTGCTGTGCGGCGTCCAGGTTCACTTCAAAGTTTATCCTGTTTTCCGTCTTAACGAGGTTGATGATGCCCCCGGCCTCGGTAAAACCGGCCATCTCACCGATGGTCAACACAGGTTTCCCTCCAACGGCTGCAAAGATCTTTGGCAAACGGTGCCTGTCCGAACCACTGACAAAGAGCAGGTCACAACCACCAGATTTTCGCATACGGCGAACTCTCTTTACAACAATACGGCGTCCGTTGACACGCTTGCCCTCGATACCTCCAAATGCATCCCAAATCGCATCATCCCCAAGTACACAGAGATAGAGGGTCTCCGGGGAGTCGGCAAGGGCATCGGGGGGCCAGTCCGTAAACCTGGCGAAATTGAAGACCAATGCGGTCTTCACTGAGTATTCTTCAACCGTTCCGGCGCGTATATCGGCGGACAGCACGATGCCGATCAGCAGACACAGCATCGGCAGGCAAACACGCGTTAGTTTTTCGATGAATACCTTAATCTTCTCCTCCTTATTCCCGAGCAGTTGAGAACGGAACAACGCTGAAATCGCATGTTGGTTATACGTGGATGAAAATCGGCCTGTACCTGTGTGCTTGGTTACACGCAAATGTTATGCCAAGTTCCATTCTGTAAGGCATTTGGAGCTTCAATCCAGCAGACTGACGCAGAGATTGCGGAAAAGTGCCATTTCTGGATAGAAACTAATGTCGTGTCAATTGAGAAATGACGCATCTCGATTTTGTCATTCCCGCGAAGGCGGGAATCCAGGAGATTGTGCGGTAGCTATGGTTTCCCGCCTTCGCTGGAAGTATATAACAGGCAACGGATACAAGCACCCGGCAATAAACAGAATCGTATTTGTTGATTTGTCAAGGGAAAGGCGATGTTTACACTTTACTTATATCGCTCCAGGTGTCAGTGTTCAGGTTTCAGGCCTCGTGTTTTTCTTTCCTGACACCTGACACCTGACACCGAAAAGCCATGTGAGGGGCAATTTTCATCAGCCCGAAATTTGCCTCTTGACGCTTGTATCCTTGAAAAGTGTAAACCGGGAAACGAAAGATGCCGATTGCCTGAAGTAGTGATTTAAAGGATATTCACTCATCAGACGAGGGCCAAAGGTGGGCCATCCTGAACTCCTTTTTTATATCTGCCAGGGCTTCTTCCGAAGAGGAGGATGGGGGGGAGAGAGGAAATTTGAATAGGTCCTTGTCAATGGTTTCCTTTTCCAGACCGGGAGAGAGTAACCTCTCCAACAAATAGGGCAAAGAGGTGAGGAAACGGTAGGCTTCATCTATCTGTCTGAACTTTTCAGGCTGAAACTCCGGTGGGTAACGTCTGACAAGCCGTCTGTATGCGTCTTCTATCTCATCGCGGGCGGCGGACTGAGATAATCCCAGTATATCCAAAGATTTCTCCCTGGTCATTTTCGACGTCTCCTTCGCTTCTTGGGGCGGGACTTGATGAGGAAATCGATTATCTCCTCTTTCAGTGGCCCTGCTTCCTTTTCTCCGGCCCTGATACGTCTTTCAAGGAGGTTGTTCAACCTCATTAAGAGGTCGAAGTGGATACCGGTAAAGTCATCCTCCTCAAAGAGATATCTGACAAGACTGTCGATCTTATCCAATGTGGTGTTATTCAGGCCGGTCAAATGCTTTTTGAGGAAGCGGAGACAGATACGTTCCTGGTCTTCAAAGATGGATGTCATGGTAGACATCAAGAACAATTGATCGAAGATATCCACGTCATCCGTTAATCTGTCGGAGATTGTGTGCAGCTCATCAATCAGGAAGTCTAAACTGTTCGTCCTCTCATGACGTTTCGTGAGGAGTTCTTCGAACCCTTCATAAGTAAAGCGGTCTTCAGGAAAACAATCGAGGTATTCCCATATAGGGGAGAATGCCTCATGTCCGCTGAAGGCCCGTAACTCTCGGCGAAGGATTCCAACGTTTCTTCTGCTTTCCTTTGCAGGCATTTCCGTTAACATAGGGAATAACCCTGTCCCCCTTCCGGACATGGAGGCAGTCAAGAGATGAAATTCAAGATCTTTCGTGATTTTGTCAACAACTTCCGAAACGAACGGTATTCTGGCCTCATAGCAGTCTACGAGAGGTTTCAGGGCGCCAATGCGGGGAAGGAAGAGATATTCGAATTGATGGAGCGCCGACAAGATGTCCTCCCTGTCCAGAGCAGGCATGCTGTTGAGCACGTCTTCTGCCATCTTCCTCAGGCGCCTGTTTCTTTCCCTTTCCGCTACAATCAACGAAAGGATCGACAACCTCCTTTCCATGCAACCGGCCTCTGCAGCTTTGGCCAGAAGTTTAACCATGTCGGGCATATCCTCTGTCAAAAATTCAAAGTCCCGCAGGAGGACAGTTTCCATGACCCGCGCCAGTTCCCTTTTGTCGCGCGGCGAAAGGTTCTCTTTCCGTCGGGCGATCTCGGATAACATGTCTTCATAGAGAAACTGAAAAAGTTCGATAAAATCTTGGCGGCCGTCCCTGATCAAAGACTTCATTTTCCCCAGGAGGGCAACCCTCTCTTCAAAATCAGCAGAGTTTATCTTCTCATTTAGAAGGGAAGGATCGTCTTTCAAAAGGGGCGCAGGGTCCAAATCGAGCAAGCGGTTTCTGATTTCCTCAGCTTTTTCCCCAGCGGTCATAGAAAAGAGAAAGGGGAGAGAGGAAACCGCTTCTGCAAACGTTTCCATGCCCCCCCTTTCCAAAAGCCAACCAAAAAATTCGCTGATTTGATATGCAAACGGATACAGGAGAACCCGTTTAAGAGGAGGAGAGAACCGGTCAGAGGTTTTTCCTATCCTTGAATCCATTTGCCTCAGTTCTCTCATGTTGACGGCCCGGGGGCCTTTGCGGATAGTAGTCTTATAATTCAGGTTGCGCGCTTTGCCGATGTGTCTTGCAAGCGTACTTACCGGCTCGAACATGGAAGAGCCTTGCAGCAATGAAGTCAGGTCATTGTATTGCTTTTTACCCGCTTTTTCCGGATGATTTACAAAGAGGTTGAGAAGCGTTTTCAGTTTCTTTTCAGGCACTCCCGCTTCTTGCCAGGTAAGCGCCCTTTTTCGCAGCACCTTTGCCGGGATGCCCAACCCCTGGAGGGTCGAAATATTTTCCGTCACTTCCTTTCCATCGACAAAGTCCCTTAGGTAAAGGAGGAACCGGAAGTCAGGGAAGTCAGGGAGTTTTTTTACCCCTTCCATCTTTTCCCATAAATCCCGGAGCCTTTCGGGAAGGCGAAAGGCCCTCTTAACCAATACCCTCCAGGCCTCCTGCCACTCGGCCGGATACTCGGCTACAAGGTTTTCATTTTCGAGCGCTTTAAACCACTCCCAATAATGTCCTGTCTGCCATAATCTATCTAGGGCACTTCTTCTTTTCTTCTTTTTATTTTTCCTTACTTTATTTTTCTTGGCTTTACCCAAGTTCTTCCAACCTCTCTTCAGCCTCTTCTATCTTCTCAAGGAGCCTCTCTTCCAATTCATCTATGATTTCATCTTCCTCATCCATCCTCAAGGCCCGTTCATACTCACCAGCGAGACCGGAAAGCTCGTCTCTCCGGTCTAGCCCCAGTTTATCACTTTCGGACAGGCGTATGGCCTTTTCCGCAACATAATTGACAGGGACCCGGCCGGTCTCGGTGTCTTCCTTATTGAAAACCTTTTTTTTCCTAACATCCAGGGTGACTTCTTTTTGGTTGTCATACCCTTTTTGATCTATGGTGACGTGGACTATGCCCTCCTTATCGTAAGCGAAACCGATAATTACAATTGAATGGGCCGGGGCTGATTCCAAGGGGAAATGGAATTTTCCTATCAGGGTATTTTCCTTGCATGAAGGGCTTTCCCCCTGATAGACTTCCACTTCAACCCCTTCCTGACCATCGACCATGGTGTAGTAAACATCGGCCTTGCGAACAGGAATCTTGGTGTTTCGCCTGACAATAGATGAAAAAAAATCGGCACGTCCTGTATCAAGGTCTACCTCATCAATGGTTTTAATCCCTAAGGAATGGGCCGTTACGTCCAAAAGTATATGGTCCAGGGGTTCACCCGCTATCAGGCCGCCCTGAACTGAAGCACCCAGGGCTACACAGAGATCGGGATCAACAGAATGGTAGATCGGTCGATCAAACATCTCCGACAATGTCGTCTGCACCAAAGGCACCCTCGTTGTTCCGCCTACAAGGATGATTTCCCCAATATCTTCCGCCGATATGTTGGCCTCTGCCAGAGCCTCCTCCACCTTTTTCGAGGTCTCACTCACCATGTCCGATATCATTTCTTCAAACTCAGTTCTGCTGACCTCCAGATCGAGGTTAATCGGTTCTCCGTTAACTGTGGCAACAGCCACTTCTTTGACTTGAACAAAGGGCCTGTCTGAGAGATATATCTTCGTTTTTTCGGCAATTCCCTTTAGCCTTGTTTTCACAGCCCTGTCATTAGAAAAGTCGAAACCGGTCGTATCTTTGATGTGGCGCATGAAGAAACCGCTCAGTCTTTCATCAAAATCATCCCCGCCGAGGGCCGTGTCCCCGCATGAGGCCAGGACTTCTTTAATCTCTCCCTTTATCTCCAGGATGGAAACATCAAAGGTGCCGCCTCCAAGGTCATAGACCATTACATACGGGCTGACTGGTTCCTCTTCGAAGGAGACATAATCATATACCAGGGCGGCAACCGTGGGCTCGTTCACTATCCTGACGACTTCGAGACCGGCCAATTCCCCGGCTCGAACAGTAGCCCGTCGCTGGCCATCGTTAAAATAGGCCGGGACAGTTATTACAACCTTCCTGATCTCCCTGCCTATCACCTTGCCCGCATTGTGAGCGAGATAACTAAGGATCGAAGAAGATACCTCCTCAGGAGACATCTTCTGATCCCCAAGATCAACCGTCAGATTTTTACCCATCATTCGTTTTACGGATTGCACTGTCCATTCGGGAAACGCAGCGAGACGGTTCCTGGCCTGTCTCCCGACAATAACGCTCCCTGTTTCTTCATCAAAACTGACAACCGAAGGCACAATAGCGGAGCCCTCTTCAATTGGGATGGCAACCGATTTTCCATCCTCAAGATAGGCAATGCTGGAATTGGTTGTCCCCAAATCTATGCCGCAAATGATATCCCCCATAATATATAAAAACCCCTTTCCTGTAAAAGATCACTTCCCTATTATGGCCTTGGCCGGTTTTAGAACCTTTCCCTTATAGATATAACCGGGTTGAATCACCTTCATCACTGTCAACCCCCCGGTCCCTTGGGAAACCTTCTCAACAGCTTCGTATAACCTGGAATCAAATTCCACTCCGGTACTATGAATTATCTCCAGTCCGATAAGCCGGAATTGAGATTCCAGCTTCTCCCAGACTATTTTCAGGGCCTGATCTTGTTTCAAAGATAGGTTGTCCGTGCCCCTCAACGAGACACCTAGATAAAAAAGCGCATCAGTGAATTCCAGGGCAGGTTGGACATCATTGAGGTTTTTTTCTTCAATCTGTCCGAGAACCTCGTCCCTGAAAGCTTCGTGGAAAATGCCTTGTTTCCGCAAGAGTTTCCTGGTGTTTCTCACTTCCTTTATGATGTCCTCGTTTGTAATCTCTTTCTCTCTATACTTACTTTCTCTTCCGAAGAGTCCCATAAATTTAGACCACATATCTGGAACTCGCATAAACAAGAGGTCTGAACATATATCTTAACCTTTCTTTCGCCGAAATTGGGGAAGTTATTTCGTCCCCGTTCCTAAAGAAAAAAGGCGGGAAACGATTAACCTTGAACCGGGAACCCTGAACCTTTGAACCCAGACCGAGCTGGTGTCCAATTTACGAGCGAACCACCAATTACAAAGAGGTTGCAGTCAATAAGAAAATAGTTTTACGAGGTCTGAAATACGAAACAATATAAAAGATATTGACGCTGATGTCAATGAGGGTTCGTAAAAAATTCGACCTGTGCAGTTGTGCAGGATTACC
>JAUXHQ010000134.1 GCA_030621455.1 Deltaproteobacteria bacterium | reverse complement strand
CAGTAGAGAGACGGTTCCGTGATTCAATTTCGCTCCTGTTCATGGAAGGGACCGGCGAGATTCAGCGTTTGAATATTTCGCGTTTCCTGCTAAAGGAATAGAGAAGAAAGACATTTCAGTTTTAAAACTTTCGACCCTTGCAGGTATGCCGCTTGCCGGCTGCTTAACTGTATCATCAAAGCCACTTCAAAACACTAGGTTATGTAACTGCACAGGTCGAAATCTTTGATTGAATAATTAAAAAGACGACCACCGAATTTCCCACTGATCCCTTAAAGACGCATTAAGGCATGGCTAATCCCGGCTCACTTGAAGCATTACACTTTATAAGAGGAGAGAGATGTTTGAATTTACCGAAGAACAGAAGATGATGAGGGAAACAGTCAGGAAATTGGGGATAGAGAAACTCGAACCCAGGGCGGCTGAAGTGGACAGAACCGGGGAATTTCCCTGGGATCTCATGAAGGTTCTTGCAGAAAACGGCATCCTTCAACTCCCATTGCCGGAGGAGTATGGAGGTATAAATGCAGATACCACAACCCTGTGTATAGTATCTGAGGAGCTGGCGAAATATTGTAACACGTCCTCTTTTGTGATATGTATTCAAGGATCGAATATGAAGGTCATCTCTGCAGGCGGGAATGAGGAGCAGAAAGACAGGTTCTTCAAAAGGCTATCCTCTGGCGATGAGATAACCGCATTTGCCCTGACCGAACCTAGCGGCGGCTCTGATGTAGGAGCAATGAAGACAAGGGCGGTGCGGCAAGGTGATAATTACATATTGAACGGCACGAAGTGCTTCATTTCATGCGGATCAGTAGCCCATATCATCCCACTCTTTGCTTACACTGATCCGGGAAAAGGCTTGAAGGACGGTCTGTCGGCGTTCATCCTGGAAAAAGGTACCCCGGGGTTTACCATAGGAAAAAAAGAAGACAAGTTGGGAGCAAGGGGTGTGCCGGCCTCTGAGCTTATCCTTGAAGATGCCAGAATCCCCGTTGAGAATTTACTCGGAGAAGAAGGAGACGGTCTGGAAATTTGTCTCAGCGCGATTAACATCACACGTTTGACGGTGGGCTGTCATACCCTGGGAATTGCTCAGGGGGCTCTCGATTATGCGATAGGATATGCAAAGGAAAGGGTCGCGTTCGGCAAGCCTATCGCAAGTTTTCAGGGTATCCAATTCAAGCTGGCCGATATGGCTATACAGCTCGAGGCAAGCCGGTCATTATTATACAGGACCGCCTTCATGTCGGATAAGGGTGCATCGGGGATCGAACGTCTTTCCTCCATGGCAAAGTGCTTTGCCGCAGAAGTAAGCGTTGATGTTACACTCAAGGCTGTTACGGTCCTGGGTGGATATGGCTACATGAAGGAATATCCGGTTGAAAGGAAGTTGCGTGATGCCATGTGTTCCCTGTTCATGGAGGGGACAGGTGAGATTCAACGTTTGAATATTGCACGATTTATATTGGGCTAAATTAAACAAATTCTTCAAGGAGGATTGAAGATGAGAGAAGTAGCGGTAGTTGGGGTTGGGATGACAAACTTCGGAATATCAGAGAAGACCCAAATAGAGATGTTCTCTGAGGCGGCGATGGAGGCAATAACCGAGTCGAATATTGAACCCAGGGACATACAGGCCCTCTTCCTTGGAAATGTCCTCGGGGATTTTGAGGAAGGTCAGATGAATATGGCACCCATGTGCGCAGCCGATATAGGGATACCAAATATACCGGCAACACGGTTTGAAGGGGCGTGCGCCTCCGCCACAGTGGCACTTAGGGATGCGTACATGTGGGTTGCATCTGGCTTCTATGATATGGTCCTGGCAGGGGGCACAGAGAAGGCGATGGTTATGGGCACGCCCATGGCCACTAGAACATTTGCCATGGGGAGTGACAGTCGTTATGAGAGTTTTGCAGGTATTACTTTCCCGGGGGCATTCGGCATGGCTGCCCACCTTTATTCCAAAAAGTATGGTATACCCCTTGAAAAGTTGAAAGAGCAGATGGCTATGGTCTCCGTGAAAAACCACAAGAACGGCGTGTTGAACCCTAAGGCCCAGTTCAGGAAAGAGATTACAGTAGAAAAGGTTCTAAGCGGGATCGTTATCGCAGACCCCCTCCAACTGCTTGACTGCTGCCCGTTCTCCGACGGGGCGGCGGCCCTGGTATTTGCTTCTGCCGACAAGGCAAAAGACCTCACGAAAAAGCCCATTTACATTGCGGGCACCGGGCAGGGATCGGCCGGACCTCTTCATAATCAAAAGGATTTTACGATAGTAAAGTCAAGGGTGATATCTTCCCAGCAGGCTTATAAACAAGCGGGAATAGGACCGGAGGATATCGATGTCTGTGAACTCCATGACTGTTTTACGATAGCGGAGATCCTTGCCATCGAGGCAATGGGCTTCTTCGAATACGGGAAGGGCAGCCAGGCCTCTGAGGATGGAGAGACTGCCCTTGATGGAAAGATACCGATCAATCCATCGGGCGGATTGAAGGCAAAGGGCCACCCTATCGGGGCTACGGGCGCTGCCCAGGCTTACGAGATAGTGAAGCAACTCAGAGAAGAATGCGGGGAAAGACAGGTCAAAGGGGCAAAGATAGGCATGACGGATACCCTTGGGGGAGATCTGGCAACAGTGTGCAATATTATCTTCAGGAGGTAAGCAAGTGGAATACAAATTGACCTACGAAAAGTACAAAGAGGCTTTGATCGGCGGTAAATTTCTGGGACTTAAATGTAACAAGTGTGGCGCATACACAGTACCGCCCAAGAAGGTCTGTCTGGAATGCACCAGTGAGGACATGGACATCGTTGAGATAAGCGGCAAAGGAGAGATAAGGACTTTTACGGTGATACGTGTGCCTCCGGAAGGGTTTGAAGGTCCTTACATAGTTGGAATGGTGGAACTCGATGAAGGGCCCTGGGTAATGGGCAATATCGTCGATCTTGACCCTGATAAGGCCGGCATGGATCTCATAGGAAAAAAAGTGACAACCGGCCACAAGGTAGTAAAAGGCGACAAGTTTTCAGCAGGAGATGGGGTAGCGCTGGCTTTCAGTCTCCAGGATTGAGTGAGGGCCGGCCGGAGCTGAAGTTAACGTATTTAAACTAGAAAGGAGGAACTGAAAATGGGTCTTAAGGTAGCTCAGGTCTTTGAAATCCCTGGGAGTCCCGACTATCAAAAACTGATACAAGAGGCGGGACTTGATGTACAGGTCGTAAAGAGAGCATCTATGACCGAGGATGAGATAATCGACATTGCCCATGATGCTGACGCGATTATTGGGGTCGGTACTTTTCAACCCTTTTCCAGAAAGGTGATTGAGAAGCTGAAAAAGTGCAGGTTTATTCAGAGCATGGGCATAGGTTATGATCAGCTCGATGTGGCGGCGGCCACTGAGCATGGCATCCTGGCGGCCAACATACCCGATTACTGTCTGGAAGAGGTCTCGGACCACGCCATGGCGCTTATCCTGGCGTGCACGAGAAGGATCGTCATATTGAATGAAGCTGTCAAGGCTGGGGGGTGGAAGCAGGAACCGGATCCGGATATACAGAAGGAAGTATGGCCGAAGATGACGAGGTTGAAAGGACAGACTTTAGGACTGCTCGGTTTCGGCCGTATCCCACGGACACTGGTTCCAAAGGCTAAGGGCTTCGGGATGAGAATTATCGCCTACGACCCTTACATCCCGGAGAGTATGTTCAAAGAATTGGGTGTGGAACAAGTTGACTTGGATCAGTTGCTGAAAGAATCGGATGTCCTTTCACTCCACAGCGCCTTCACCTCAGAAACAGAACACATGTTGGGGCTTGAGGAACTGAAAAAGATGAAGCCTACCGCTCATCTGGTAAATACAGCGCGAGGTGGCGTTGTTGATGGGAAGGCCTTATATACTGCTCTTAAAGAGGGGTTTATCGCCGGGGCAGGGGCCGACGTAAGCGAGCCGGAACCCATAAGCCAGGATGACCCTTTGCTTACCCTGGATAACTTCATTATTACCGCTCATTCCGCCCACTTTTCGCCAACTGCATTTGGAGAACTCCTTATGCGTCCGGCTAGAGAGATAATCCGGGTTTTCAAGGGAGAGTGGCCTGTTGGTTTGCTCAACCCAGATGTGAAAGAAAAATACAATCAGAAGTGGGGGAAATAGGGCCGTTGAGAATGTATTCAATATGTCCCTCCACCTGCGATAGGATTTGTCCGACTGTGGACTTTTTTCTTGATTTGATCGATCATCTGTGTTAGCTAGTAGGGTACTAGTGAAGCTTTCATGGCGCAGGGGTTTACAATAGTTTACGTTCTTTATAACTTTACAGTTTTATATGTATGGATGGAAAGCATCTGGGAAATCAAAAGGAGGTGACCTAAATGGTAGATAAAAACATGGTGGGAAAAGAGTATCCAGAGTCAACTTTTGACGTGGAAAAGGGGAAAATAAGGGAATTTGCAAATGCTATAGGAGACAAGAGCCCTGTTTTTTATAACGAAAAGGCAGCTAAAGATGAAGGTTTTGAGGGATTAGCTCTTCCGCCAACATTCCCGACGGTCTTCGCTATGTTCGGGGGAACGATGTTAAAGGTTATCGCCGACCTCAAGATCAATATGGCGAAGATGCTTCACGGTGGACAGGAATATGAGTATATTAAACCTATCAAACCGGGAGATACTGTCACAGGAAAGACCAAGATCGCCAATATCTTTGAAAAATCCGGTAAGGGAGGAACGATGGAATTTATCGTTCTCGAAACGACCTACACCAATCAGAATGGGGAAAAGGTTTTGGTGGATACGAGCACTTTGATACAGACAAGCTAAAATAGGATCTAAGAGAAAAGAGGTGAAACCATGGCAGTAAAAGACTTGTTCTTTGAAGATGTTAATGTAGGGGATAATATGCCGGAATTTGTTACAGACCCCCTTGCAGAGTTACAGTTTGTTGTATATGCAGGGGCCTCCGGCGATTTCAACCCGCTCCATACTGTTCACGCCTATGGAGAGAAGGCAGGCTTTGGGGGGGTTATCGGACATGGTATGCTCAGCATGGCCCTTACCGGGCGAGGCGTTACGAATTGGGTTGGGCATAAAGCCTTGAAGAAATTCGGGGTGAACTTCAGGTCGGTGACTCTGCCGAAGGATGTCATAACAGTCAAAGGGTCAGTAACCAAGAAATATTCAGAGGGTGGAGAGAACTGCATAGACATCGACGTGATTTCAGAAAATCAAAGGGGTGAAAAGGTTATAGTCGGCAATGCAACGGCTGCCCTACCGTCCAAGTAGGATCAAGAAAGGTTTGCTTCAAGGAGGGACGATTCGGCTTGGCAGGCTTGCATAAATATACCTTTGCTATCCCCCGGCATCACCCTTCTCCGACTATGTAAGAGGAGAAGTCATTATCAGAAGAGGTGTTTTGGCACCCCAGCTCGTGCCCATCCATTAATGCACTCTTTAGAAAGGGGGCACTAGCTTGTTAAGGCAAGGAACATCCCGTCTCTTGTGACGGGATGTTTTGCCTTACCGGCCTTATTGCGCATATCACCTATATGTACCCAATACAGTAGACTTGAGGAGTTTGGTTCTGTCATTTGGAGGAATATTGACGACTAGAGAACCTATGAATTAAGGCAGAACAAGATTTCTCGCTTTGCTTGAAATGACAAAGGAGCGATGATCTGAACTTAAGTTAACGATATTGGCTCCTTACCCGGGGCTTCTATAGTCTTGTTCCCTTTGCGGCGAACTGTTGGACCCAGCATGTCTCATAAACAACATCAAATCATAAAAATCAAAAAACTAATCTAATAAAAAACAAAATAACACAAACAT
>JAUXHQ010000191.1 GCA_030621455.1 Deltaproteobacteria bacterium | reverse complement strand
AAATTGCCCCTCACATGGCTTTTCGGTTTCAGGTGTCAAGAAAAAGAAACGCGAGGTCTGAACACTGACACCTGAAACCTGAAGCGATACAAATAAAGTGTAAACTACTTTTCAGTTCTTATGAAGGATGTCTGGAATTCATTAATAAATCAAAAAAGGGGGACCAGTACATGAGAAAAGCCGAAATCGATCGTATACTGGACAATATGTTGCAAGCTCATCATGGGGTGTCTGATCTAAACTTCACCGTGGACAAACCCATACAGGTGGAAACCTCCGGAGAACTCGTCCCCGTTGCCATGGATCCACCCTTAGAGAGGCTGACGCCCTTCCAGACAGAGATATGCGCCCTCAATCTTATCAATCAGGATCGACATCTCCTCCAGGCATTATTGGATCAGGGATACTGCGATCTATCCTATGAACTAACGGGAAAGGCCAGATTTCGCGTTAACGTCTTTTCACAGAGGGGGTCTTCCTCGGTAGTCATGAGAAAATTGGAGAGCAGAATTCCAACCATAGAAGGTCTGGGCCTACCTAAAGCCTTATTCGAGATCGCCAAAGAGAAAAACGGACTTGTCTTGGTGACAGGCGCAACGGGCAGCGGCAAGACCACCTCCCTGGCTACGATCCTGAATGATATAAATGAGTCGAGATCAGTTCACATAATCACCCTGGAAGATCCTGTAGAATATATCCATCCTCAAAAGAAGGCAACTTTAAATCAGAGAGAGTTGAATTCAGACTTCAGTGCTTTTGCCGGCGGCTTAAGGGCAGCGCTTCGTCAGGCACCTAAAGTGATCCTGGTTGGCGAAATGCGGGACAGGGAGACCCTGGAAATAGGTTTGACAGCTGCGGAAACAGGACATTTGGTCCTCAGCTCACTCCATACGATAGATGCGGGACAGACAATAAATAGAATTGTCGGGATGTTTGACCAGGAAGAAGAGAGGCAGATAAGAATTCGGCTTGCGGATACACTAAGGTGGGTTGTATGTCAGAGACTTTTGCCCAAGATCGGCGGAGGCAGGGTAGCTGTTTTTGAGATCATGCGCGTCAACATCCGGGTAAAGGAATCTATTGTAAACGGAGAGGAAGAAGGTAAAACCTTTTATGACATAATAACGGCGGGCGATGCCTATGGTATGCAGAGTTTTGATACAGACATCATCAAGAATTACAAGGCAGGTACAATCACAAAGGAAACCGCCTTACTCTATGCGTCAAGAAGGCCTGTGGTGGGCAGAGGTATAGACATGATTAAGAGTGCTAGAGGAGAGAAGACCACCGATATTGAAGACTTGTCTATAGACGAAGCGTACGGTGGAAACGATCCGTACGGGATGACACACTAATGAACGGAAATAAAATAACCGTTAACTTCATCCTGAGCGAATTTTTACCAACTTATTCAAATTCCGTTCCTAAGGGGGAAAGATAAATGGAGATTTCCTGTGAAACCTGCAAAAGCAACCTAATAATACCGGATGAGAAACTCCCTCAAAACAAGTCCGTAAATATCATTTGTCCCAAATGCAAAGACTCCATCCCCATCGACACAAGAGCAGTGCCAGGCCTTTCGCAAACCAATCCAATTGCCGAGCTAACGGATCTTGAAGACGAATTTGAATTCGCGGAAGAAGCCTTTCCAGAGGCAGAACCCGAAGTTCATACCATGGAGATGTCAATCGATGAGTTGACGGGATTCCTTGAAGAGGGAGGAAAACGAGCCTTAGTCTGTGATGAAGATCACTCTAACCAAGAAACATTTAGGTCAGCGCTGAAAGAACTGGGCTACAGCGTAAGCATAGGGATGGACCCCAGAGATGTTATTAAAAAGCTGAAGGTCAACCGATACGATGTTATTGTTCTCAACGACAGGTTCGGTGGATGCTCACCTTCAGAGAACCCTGTTTTGAATCATATCCAACCCATGCCCACCGCTACCAGAAGAAATATCTTTCTTGCTTTGCTTGGTTCCCAATACAGAACACTAGATAACATGACCGCCTTTTCAAAGAGTGCAAATGCGGTTATCAACCAGAAAGACTTACCGAACATAACAGCTATCCTCAAGAAGGCCATTTCCGACAACGACAAATTCTACTATGTCTTCAAGAAAGCACTCATCGATTCAGGAAAACAGGTCGGAAACAACGCATAACTCCTCGCTTAAGTCGCACCCTGCGACCCTTGGGTTGCCTCATAATGAGGAACTGAAACCCTCCAGCTCTACTTCTTTATTTACTTCTGCCTTTTCCCTTCTGCCTTATCATAATTATGAATAGCCCCCGTTTTCTATATTTACTTACAAACAATTGTATGCTATATTTTCAAATCCAGATATCTCATTACAAGAGGAGAAATAATATGCCTGAGCCGGATGAAAAGGAAGACCTCAAAAGAATAAAGGACAAGCTACTACTGAATAGAGAGATGGTGTGGGATCATCTGGACGAAAAAGAAAAAGAGCGTGTCTTTATCTTTGCAGAAGGGTACAAGGATTTTCTCAACAGGGCCAAGACAGAAAGAGAAACGGTTGAAGAAGTAATCAGATTTGCGGACGAAAGGGGTTTCAAAAGGGTCGGAGCCCCATTAAAAAAAACAAAGAAAATCTATCGGGTAAACCACCACAAGGTCATGGCCATGGGAATACTGGGGTATAAACCCATTGAAGAAGGGATCAGGATAATAGCATCCCATACGGACTCTCCCCGTCTGGATCTAAAGCAGAACCCCCTCTACCAAGATGTGGACCTTTCCCTCCTCAAAACCCATTACTATGGAGGAATTAAAAAATACCAGTGGGTTTCACGTTCTTTGGCCTTACATGGGAAGATTATCAAAAAAGACGGCGCCGAGTTGTGCTTGAAATTAGGAGAAGATGCGGCCGAACCGGTCTTTACCATAGCCGACCTGGCCCCCCACCTTTCTCGTAAGGCTCAATATGAAAAGAAACTGGAAGATGCGGTGATAGGCGAAAAGCTAAACATCCTCGCCGGGAGCATACCTTTCCCTGACAAAGACACAAAAGACAGGATAAAACTCAACGTCCTCAAATACCTCAACGACAATTTCGGCTTAATTGAAGAGGACTTTGTCAGCGCTGAACTGGAGCTTGTGCCGGCTGAAAAGGCGAGAGACATTGGTTGGGACAAAAGCCTGATCGGTTCTTACGGACAGGATGACAGGGTATGTGTCTACACGAGTATGCGGGCAATCGGGGACATGGAGAACCCAAAGCATACGCTCTTGGCCCTGTTCCTTGATAAGGAAGAGATAGGCAGCGAAGGAAATACGAGCGCAAAGTCCCGATTTCTGGAAGCTGTGGTCTCCGACCTTCTGACCCTGGCGGGAGTTACTGTGAACGAAGCGGTCATAAGAAGATCTCTGATGAACTCCAAGGCGATCTCCGCCGATGTTAATTGCGCCCTCGATCCTGATTATCAGGATGTTCATGAAAAGATGAACGCCGCAAAGATAGGCTACGGCATCTGCATCACAAAATTTACAGGTTCACGGGGGAAAGTCGGCTCCAGCGATGCCAGCGCTGAATATGTAGGATGGCTAAGGCAGATCTTCAATCGTAAAAATATAATCTGGCAGACCGGAGAACTCGGCAAGGTTGATGAGGGTGGTGGTGGGACTATCGCCAAATTCCTTGCAAGTTGCGGAATGGATATAATCGACTGCGGCGTAGCCCTGCTTGGTATGCACTCTCCCTTTGAAGTGTCCAGCAAGGCTGATGTGTATACCACTTACAGGGCATACAGAGCATTCCTCAGTGAAGATTTATAGACCAATGCCAAAGACCATCAGAATTTTCTTTGTGGCAGCAGCCATACTCTTCCTTCTACCAAAGCCTCCCGCCTTCGCCACAACTCATCTTACAGAAATTAGCCGTTGGTCGGCCCCGGATCACACAAAGATCGTTATCTTTACAAACAAATCCGTGAAATGGAATATAGTGAGGTCTCGAGAACCACGGACGATGATACTGGACATAACGGGGGTGTCAAAAGCACCATCAATAAGGGAGAAGATTCCGCCAGATGATCCCATTGTCCGTCAAGTCACTTTAGAATCAACGGGGGACGGGGTTAGGCTCCATATACACCTCTTTAAGCCAGCCAATATCGACGTTTTTGCCCTTCGGAGGCACTGGAAGCGTCCTTCCAGGATAGTGATCAACGTGTCTCGGCCTGATCTGGTGGAAGAGGAACTGAAAAGACAAAATACTTTCAAAAAATTGCATGCTGAGGGTTTTAAGATCGTTTTGATAGACCCGGGCCATGGGGGCGAAGATTCCGGGGCGGTGGGCAGCCATGGCACCAAGGAAAAGCGCGTGGTTCTCTCAATTGGAAAAGAAATGGAGAGAATACTGAACCGGGAGAAAGGCTTCAAGGCAGTCCTCACCAGATCAGGCGATTACTTCATTCCCCTTGACGAGAGAACAGAGATGGCCAAAGCATATGGGGGAGACCTATTTGTCAGCCTGCATGCGGATTGGACCGTTAAGAAAGAGGTAAAAGGATCGTCAGTCTATTGTCTTTCTTTGAAGGGTGCCAGTGATAAAGGAGCGGAGCTCCTGGCCGAAAAGGAAAATCTCTCCGACCTCATCGGTGGCGTATCGGCAACAAGCGAGAACGATCAACTACAGTGCATCCTGCTCGATTTA
>JAUXHQ010000272.1 GCA_030621455.1 Deltaproteobacteria bacterium | reverse complement strand
TAATGAGAGGTGGAAAAGTCCTCAGTCAACTTCCACCTCTATCCAAAGTAATGTCTGTCCCATGGATTTCCATGTCTGATCAAGGCGAAGGATACTGGTCGCTCCCCCTCCCAAAGCATTGTAAAGAAATACCTACAGACAATCAACCTTCGGCATCTCATAAACCTTTACCATCCATTTGACGTGCTCTTTGACTCGCTTAGGGGCTACTTACCTAATGTGTTCCTGCGGTTAAAATCTTCGTCTTCCTTGACCTTGACAAAATATCTCATTTCTGGATGGACACTACCTATACTATTGAACCACCTCATAGTCAGTCAACCGAAAGAGAATGCTAATTGCTTTTTTTTTCATCAATGCTCATAGCGATGGCAAACCTCAATGGGATTTATTACTTACCAGTGATGAGGAGAAGAGCAGAACAGGAGCAACGTGAATGTACCCCTCACCCGAAGGGACATTATCCGTGATCGGGTGGAGGGTCTTCCATACCGTCAGGATCTGTGAGGAAGAAAGGCTGTAGGTGCGAATATATAGGTTTCTGAAATGCCTTGAAAAATCTATAGCATACTTTTAGGTCCATTAAAAGGATTTTTTCAGAACCTGCAAATTTTCGACCTGTGCGGTTGAGAAGGTTTACCGCTTAACGCAAACCTATTGACTGAATTAACATGGAAAATTCAAGACATTGGGTTTGTATAACAGCACAGGTCGCAAATTTTATAGACGAGCACAAGGCTAACCACAATTTTGGTTACAGGGAAACCAATTGACAAAGTGGGGATAAAATTGTAACGTTATGTATTTATCATATCTGTTTCATAAGGTGATCCCAACCCCCTTTTGTGCCTCGTTCGATCCTTTTATTTGTAAGAGCGGGTGGAGTAGTTCTGTGAATGCTGAGATTATAACCATCGGTGATGAACTTATTTCGGGAAGTGTTTTAGATACAAATGCATCTTTTCTAGCCGGAAGCTTACGCGCTATCGGTGTAGAGGTTACCTGGATGACCTCTGTGGGTGATGATGAATCGGACATCAAGGATTCTCTATTGAGTGCACTTGAAAGATCTGATGTAGCAATAGTTACAGGCGGGTTGGGGCCTACCCCCGATGATATCACCACTGAGGCGGCAGCCAAGGCATTCGGGAGGGATCTTGTCCTCAATAAAGAAGCCTTGGATCGGATCAAGGATCTCTTTAGCGAACGCGGTTTGGAAATGACTCCCAACAATGAAAAACAGGCCCTCATACCTGCGAGAGCAAAGTTAATAAAGAATCCCGTTGGCACTGCCTGTGGATTCGCAGTGAGGGAGAAGGGGAAACTCCTCTTCTTCCTTCCCGGCGTGCCCAAGGAACTGACAAGGATGACCGATGACAGTGTCACCCCCATCCTCCAAAGGGAAAACAGGGAACTTGTTAAGTTTAAGACTGCAACACTGAAGGTCTTTGGCCTTAGTGAGTCGAAGATTGCGGATTTAATAAGAGATATTGTTGAGAGAAGTGATTCCGTTAAGGTAAGTTTTTTGCCCAATTATCCTGAGAACTACATCAGGATTACGGCGAGAGGCTTTAATGATCAGGAAGCTCTTAAGATAGTCTCCAAGGCAGCGGATGGAATAGCGAAACGGTTGGGGGACTATGTGTTTGGTAGAGACAATCAGACCCTGGAGGGGGTAGTAGGGGACCTATTGAGGTCAAATGACCACACTATCGCTGTGGCAGAGTCGTGCACCGGAGGTCTGATTAGTCAACGGCTCACCAATATCCCGGGAAGCTCGGACTACATGAAAAGGGGGATTGTGGCGTACAGCAACGAGGCTAAGGTTGACCTTCTCCATGTCCCTGCTCACCTGATAGATAGGTTTGGCGCTGTCAGCACCGACGTTGCGGAGAGGATGGCCGAAGGGGCGAGAGAGTTTGGGAAGACCGACCTGGGTTTGGGGATAACCGGTATTGCCGGGCCAGGGGGAGGGACCCCCGAAAAGCCCGTTGGTCTGGTATTTATCTCCCTTGCCGACGGGAAGGAAACGGTGGTCAAGAAATACAACTTCCGGGGGGATCGGACTCAAGTCAGGCTTGTCACCTCTGAGACAGCCCTCGATTTGGTGAGAAGGTATTACCTTAATGTCTGAAGACATATAGGAGAAGGATGTTGAAGATACGTAGCTTTCTGGCTATTGACCTTCCGGCGGAGATCGTAGAGGGCATTAGGGAGATCCAGGATCGTTTAAAGCCATCCGGACCTCATGTAAAGTGGGTAAGACCTGAAAATATCCATCTCACCCTGAAATTTTTTGGAGACATTGATGAGAAAGTCATAGATGAAATATCCACGGTTCTGGACGGGGTGGTTTCGAAGACCAATGCTTTTGATCTGGAGGTAAGAGACGTAGGGGTCTTCCCCAATACCTCCCGTCCCAGGGTGGTATGGGTTGGGACCGAATCCCGTGACCGAACCATCAATATTCTCCAGAAGGAGATAGATGCCACTTTGGAGACCATAGGGTTTGAGCCTGAGGGCAGGGCGTTTCGGCCACATCTAACCATGGGAAGGGTCAAGTCTTTGAAAGAGAAGAGGCTGTTGATAGCACAGATGGAGAAATTTAAGGGGTTCGACATGGGTTCTTTCAGAGTGGAGCACCTGTTCTTATTCAAGAGTGATCTGCGCCCCACTGGCGCCGTTTACACGAAACTGAGGAGCTTCGACTTAGCAAAATCCCGGAACGATATATAGATTTCCATGGTTTGTGTAACTGCGCAGGTCGAAAGTATTCGACCTGCGCAGTTGGTCAGGTTTAACGCTTGCCGGCTACTTATTTCGTTTGCTTGTTATACGTAAGGACCTGGCCAACATCCAAATATATATAAGAGACGTATAAACCCATTACACATACAACCTTATGCCAGATTGTAGTTCATAACAAGCAAACGAAATAAGTAGCCGGCAAGCGGCACACCTGACCAACTGCACAGGTCGAATAATTGAGAAGGTATAGATTCATCA
>JAUXHQ010000180.1 GCA_030621455.1 Deltaproteobacteria bacterium | reverse complement strand
ACCTCCTGGATTCCCGCCTTCGCGGGAATGACAAAATTGAGATGCGTCATTTTCCAATTGACACGACACTGGAGAACAGGGCAACAGTAGCCGGTGTAACCGTTCACAGCGTTCAGATTTTGGATTTTTTGTTTCCCACTCCTGAAAACTGACACCTGTGAATGGTTGGACGAAGGGTGGAACGTGTGAGACAAGGGGAAAATCAACAATCTTTGAAATGTGATGCAGTAGAAATAGCGCCCAGAAAATTGACCGTTGACGAATTGGTGGATCAGATCAGGACATCCAAACGATTCGGTCGCAATATTACTGCCTGTCGTGTTGTTGATGAACAACCGGGTCGTTTTGCCGGTTTCCCTGAGAGTGTAGATCCGCGGATCGTTGCGGTATTGAGACAACGGGAGATCACCGGTCTTTATACGCACCAGCGGGAAACCTTTGAAGCGGTCTATGCCGGCAATAATCCCGTGGTGGTCACACCTACGGCCTCGGGAAAGACCCTTTGTTATAACCTCCCAGTCCTCAATCGTGTCCTGAAACGTCCTGAAACCCGGGCGCTTTACCTTTTTCCCACCAAGGCGCTTTCCCAGGACCAGATGCACGCGTTACAAAGCCTGATCACAGACCTTGATCTCGATATCAAGACCTTCACCTATGACGGAGATACCCCGGCTGATGCCCGGGCGGCGATCAGGGAATATGGGCACATTGTGCTCACTAACCCGGATATGCTCCATACGGCCATCTTACCTCACCATACCAAATGGCAAATGCTGTTTTCGAACCTGCATTTTGTGGTTATTGATGAGATGCACACGTATCGGGGGGTTTTTGGGAGTCATTTTACCAACCTCATGCGAAGGCTTAAAAGGATTTGCCGTTTCTATAATTCCAACCCCTCCTTTATTCTTTGCTCTGCTACTATTGCGAACCCGGCAGAGCTTTCCAGCAGACTCATTGAGGAGGATATTGTTCTCATTGAAAAAAGTGGTGCTCCGATCCCACGAAAGTATGTGGTCCTTTATAACCCGCCGGTGGTGAACAGCGAGCTGGGAATACGAGCAAGTTTCCTCAATGAAGCGAGACATCTGGCCACCCTGTGCCTGAGAAATGAACTCCAGACTATAGTATTTACAACGAGCCGGCTTAATGTGGAGGTGTTGACCAAATACTTGAAAGACAAGTTTGACCGGAAAGAAATCGAGTCGGGCAGTATAACAGGGTACCGGGGGGGATATCTTCCCCGTTTGAGAAGACGAATTGAACAAGGTTTGCGGGATCGTTCCGTCATGGGCGTCGTCTCTACCAACGCCCTGGAACTAGGGATAGACGTAGGCGCTCTGGAGGTCTCTATTCTTGCCGGCTATCCCGGGACTATTGCTTCCACGTGGCAGCAATCCGGGAGGGCCGGCCGGAGAAAAGGGTCCTCATTATCCATATTGGTATCCCGTTCCAACCCCCTCGACCAGTTTATGGTCAACAACCCCGACTATCTCTTCGGACGGCCCCCGGAACATGGACGGATCAACCCTGACAATCTACTTATCCTGGTGAGTCATATCAAGTGTGCCGCCTTTGAATTACCGTTTGAGACGGAAGAGTTTTTTGGCACAGAAGACCTGGGCGGAATCCTTTCTTATCTGGAGGAAAAGGGTATCCTGCATCGGGCGGGCACCCGTTTCCACTGGTCGGCGGAGAGTTATCCGGCAAATGAGATCAGCCTTCGCTCCGTCACAAATCAGAACTTTGTGATTGTGGACACCTCAGGGCAGGAGCCTCAGGTCATCGCTGAGGCGGACTATACATCCGCACCCTTTATGATCCACAAAGATGCTATTTACATGGTGGAGAGCCGGCAGTACCATGTGGATGAACTGGACTGGGAACGTTGTAAGGCGTATGTGCATCCCGTATCCGTAGACTATTACACAGATGCCATGAGTCACACGAACGTTAAGGTCCTGGACGAGTTTGAAAGCGCCAGGAAGGACCGTCTACTGGTGGAACATGGTGAGGTCCAAGTGGTTTCGAGGGTCGTGGGTTTTAAAAAGATACGGTACTATACCTCGGAAAATGTGGGATACGGAGAAGTCAATATACCGGAAGACCATATACACACCACGGCTTACTGGTTTACCATTCCCCTCCACGTCCTAGAGGATTTCCCTTACAGCCGCGCTGAACTCGTGGACGGACTTCTCGGTATAGGCTATCTCCTTCACCACGTGGCTGCCATACATCTCATGTGCGATCTCAGGGATATCAACTACTCCGTTGGGGACAAGTCCTTCCGCTGGTTTGTTAAACATGAGCAGGGAAAGCGGAAGGTTTTATCAGTGGGTGAAAACCGGGAAATCAGTCCGGATACCATCGATGCCTTTGACCCCAGTCTTTTTATTTATGATAATTATCCTGGAGGTGTGGGCTTCTCTCCGAAGTTATTCGACCTCCACGGAAGACTTCTGAGCGAGGCGATGACCGCGCTTGACCGGTGTACCTGTAAGAAAGGATGCCCTTCGTGTGTTGGACCGGCATCGGAAATGGGTATCCTGTCCAAGGATGTGGCGCTTGCCCTTTTCCACTTGATCTTGAAGGCCGGGTAATGAATTTACGTGACCGTCTCGATGCCATATTTGATTCCTCCGCCACCAACCGCAACAGTAACGACAAGGCTCTTAAAATTAAGGCCTTGCGGGCTCAGCTAGATAGGATACTCGCCAATAAGCCTCATGTAAGGAGTCTACGACCACAGGGGGAGCCTTCAAATCTTGAGGAGATACTTCACGGCAGTGAGGTAGAAACTCAATCAGGTCCGGCATTTGTGACGGAGTATCACTACCCTCCGGACTTCCGGCACGGCATAAGAAAGCTCGATGCCCTTCTGAATGCCCCTACAAAACGGCTCCCAATCCTATTGGGTACTCCCCCGGCAAGACCGCTATCACTGAGTGATGCCATTTTCTTGGATACCGAAACAACGGGGTTAAGCGGTGGAACCGGCACATATGCCTTTCTCGTGGGCGCAGGATTTTTTACAGCCAAAGGCTTCAGCGTTTATCAATATTTTATGCGGGACTTTCACGAGGAGCCGGCCCTTCTCAGCCTTGTCAGCAGGTTGGTCGGAGATAAGAGCTGGCTCGTAACTTTCAATGGAAAGGCCTTTGATCTGAACCTCTTAGCTACCCGCTTCATCCTGTGCCGTGAGTCCTTTCCTTTTGCCTGCATCCCCCACTGGGACCTCCTTGCCACAAGCCGCAGTGTTTTCAAACCACGGATCGGGTCGTGTTCCCTTTCCAACATAGAGAGAGAGGTCCTGGGATTTGAGCGACAGGGGGACATACCTGGGTGTGAGATCCCAGCCATATATCATGGGTTTATCCGTGACGGCAACGCTAGGCCTTTGGCCGGGGTGTTTCATCACAACCGTCTTGATATCTTGAGCATGGTGACCCTCGTCACACTTCTTCTTCAAGGTATACACCGGCAGGAAGCCATTTCTGAATTCACCCCATGGGAGTTCTTGACACTCGGCAGGATCATGGCAAAATCGGATTACGCGGCTGCCTGTCGTCTTTGGGAACATGGTCTGGACCTGACCGATAACGAACGGATCGCGTATTTGCTTAAGCGAGAGTGGAGCAGCGCTGCAAAGAAGGCGGGTGACTACGGACTAGCTGTTGGGTTTTGGGAGGATATGCTGGCATGTCCTCCGGTTGACCCGTTTGTACATGAAGAACTGGCCAAGTACCGGGAACATAAAGTGGGGGACTACCATAACGCCTTGGTCCTTGTTGAGGAGGCGTTGGTGTTTTTCGGGCATATTCGGAAGTGGAGGGAACCTCTAGAACATAGGAGGGATAGGTTGGTGACAAAAATCAAGAGATGTAATGAAACAATGAGTGCCTAAAGTTTGAAGTGCCTAAAATTAAGGGATACGCTCCAAAACACTACTGATTCTGACCAAGATCTGGTTTATAAAATAAGCAGAATGAATTAACTTTAGGCACTTGTAACTTTTTGTGTAACCGCACAAGTTAGGAAAAGTGTAAACTACTTTTGATGTTGCATGAAAGATGCCAAGGTAATATTGGGAAGTTACCCCATTGACACACAAGTGTCTTTATCATATACTGTTTTACAAGCCACCTATTCTGGTGGTTGCAATTTGACTTCTCAAAGGAGGTCCGATTGGATCAGCTTCTTGAGACAAGAGAAGCGTGCCCCTTAGATGACCGGGAATGTCCCCTTGTGGAAGAGCTTCGGCGTTTAAAAAATGAGTGCAAGAGGCTACAACAGCTCACTCAGATAGACGTGCTTACCGGGTTCTTCAATCTCAGTTACCTTTTTGTGGCCTTGGAGAGAGAGATGGAACGCGCCCGACGGGCAAGCTTATCCGTGTGTCTTGTTATGATTGACTTGGACCACTTTAAACGGATAAACGATACCTACGGCCACGAATGCGGCAACGAGGCGTTGCAGTGGGCAAGCAGGGTCTGGCGTGAGAGCATAAGGCGTATCGACATACCCTGCCGGTACGGCGGTGAGGAGTTTGCCATTATACTCCCAGGGGCATATCTACCTCAGGCAGTTCGCATGGCACAACGTCTGCGTCTTCTGCTGGCCGAATCTCCAGTGCAGCTTGAAGGTGAGCTGGTAAGACTTACGGCCAGCTTTGGAGTGGATTTGTATGAGGGCCTGGAAAACCTGTCGGTTGAGGCCTTTATCAAACGAACGGACCGGTTTCTCCTGGAAGCTAAAAGAAAGGGCCGTAATTGCGTTTGCTACGAAAAGGCTAAGGCTGCGGTGCCTGCAGGGGTCACGGATGAGGAGAGGGAAGCATTGCTCATAAATCCTTGACCAGTGCGTTTCATCTCGTCTCTTATCCCCCTGGTCTCCAGAGACAACTGTCATGCCTGTCAAGTTAGCGCCCTTCGGGCGAGCTGTTGGCTGTTAAGCCGTTGAGGCTGTTCGACTTATCAGCTTATCAGCTTAATAGCTTAATAGCTTAATAGCTTAATAGCTTAATAGCTTGC
>JAUXHQ010000251.1 GCA_030621455.1 Deltaproteobacteria bacterium | reverse complement strand
ATGTACGCCTCGGCGCAAACCGTCGTGCGGCCTTGCTCAGAGAAAAAATTGCTCATTTCTGAATTGGAAACTTGCTAGCACCCACTTTTTCAAAAGTTCATTAATGGATGGACACTAGATAGGTATGAAACCGGAGCTTTATACGAAAACTACGGCATTCACCATGTTGCCAGACGAATGGGAAGAACTTTTAGAGAAAAGCCCATCTGACGATATCTTCCTTACGTGGCAATGGCAGAGTACGTGGTGGAAACATTTTGAGCAAGATAAAGAACTGAGACTCCTGGCGCTTCGTGAGGAAAGGGGAGACCTTTGTGGCCTGGCCCCCTTCTTCATCGAATCATCCGTTGACGGCAAGAGGGTTATGAAATTCGTGGGGGGAACGGATATAACCGATTACCTGGATATTATTGCAAAGTCTGGTTATGAGCAGGAGGTCAGCAAGGATATACTCACATTCTGGGAGTCTATAGAAGGAGAGTGGGATTTCATTGATCTCCACTGTCTGAAAGAAACCTCAACTACCTTGACTGTGTTGAAGCAGCTTGTCATGGAGAGCAAATATCTGGTTGAGGTCTCTGAGGAGGATGTATGCCCTAAGATATATTTGCCTTCATCCTGGGAGAAGTATCTCGAATTTCTGAATAAAAAGGACCGACATGAACTACGGCGCAAGATTCGACGGATTGAGAGGTTGTGCGAGTCTGTTACCGATTATAGTATTAAGGAGCCGGACTCCTTGGCCGGGGGGATGGAACTGTTTATGTCCTTACACCGCAAGAGTGATGCCCGGAAAGAGGGCTTTATGAACGGGGACATGAGCTTGTTCTTTAAGGCCGTCGCGGGTATCCTATTCCCGGAAAACCGGCTGAAACTATCTTTTTTACAAACGGATGGAACTCATGTGGCGTCTTCATTCTGCCTTAACTACAGGAATAAAATTTACTTGTACAATTCCGGTTACGACCCGGAGCATTCCTATTTAAGCCCCGGAGTAGTCCTTACGGCTTATTTGATACGGGAGGCAATAGATGCGGGCCGAAGTGAGTTTGATTTCCTGAGGGGGAGAGAGCCATACAAATATCGCTTTGGGGCTAAAGATTCCATCATATACAAGATGATTATAAACAAAAGAGAAATTTAAGAAGGGTTAACATGCCGTTGAATAGAGTGATGATGCTCTCAGTTCATAGCTGTCCTATGGACATATTGGGAGGGATAAATACCGGCGGTATGAACTTGTATATACGGGAACTCAGTCGCAGATTGGGACAAAGAGGCATTGGAGTGGACATCTTCACCCGATCCAAGAACCCATCTATACCTAAGGTGGTTCACGTATATGAAAACGTGCGGGTTATCCACATAAGGGCAGGGTTGCAGAAACCCTGCCACAAAACTGTGATTTGGAACTATTTGCCGGAGTTTCTGGAAGGTGTATTCGGTTTTGCCTTGGAAGAGTCGATAACTTATGATTTGATCCACAGCCATTATTGGATGTCCGGATGGATAGCCAACAAACTCGGTGAGGAGTGGGGTGTACGAACCGTTCACACGTCCCATACCCTGGGTTTCTTGAAGAATCGAGTAGCGCGGACTGATAACGAGAAGGAACCACCTCTTCGGCTTGAGAAGGAGATGGAGGTTCTCAGGGTTGTTGATAGGATAATTGTCACAACACCTCTTGAGGGGATACAGATAAGCAGTGAATTTGCTATTGACCCGGATAAGATCGAGGTAATTCCCTGCGGTGTGGACTCCGATATATTCAAACCGTGGGAACCGGAGGAGGCAAGAAGTCATTTGGGGCTCAATGGCGGGAGGTTCATACTCTTTGTGGGACGAATCGATCCCATCAAAGGGGTAGACAGACTTATAAGAGCGATGGACATCCTGACAAGATATGAAAGAGACAACGGTAATGGGATAAAACTGATGATCATCGGAGGTGACTTGCATGATCGAACCTCTTCGGAGGATACTGAGTTGAGAAATCTCATGAAGTTGACATCGGAGTTGAACCTCAAAGACAGGGTAGAGTTCCTGGGAGCCAAGAGACAGGATCTGTTACCTTATTATTACTCCGGCGCCGAGGTGTGTGTGCTACCTTCCAGGTATGAATCATTTGGTATAGTCGCCCTTGAAGCTATGGCGTGTGGTACGCCGGTGGTGGCGTCCGAGGTGGGGGGGCTTTCTCATATCATAAGCGACAAAAAGACAGGTCTCTTAGTGCCTGAGGGGGACACTGAAATGTTGGCTGAGAGACTCAAATGGCTCCTTGCCAATCCCGGCACAAGGGAGAAATTCGGTAAAGAAGCGGCCAAACGGGTGGAGAGGTTTGAGTGGTCGGTAGTCGCAGACAATGTGATCAATCTGTACTCTCAACTCGTTTCGTAGAGCAGAAGGCAACCCCATGGAACTGCAAAGAATAATGGTAATTATGGCCCATCCTGATGATGCTGAACTTGGGTGCGGAGGAACTATCGCCAACTGGGTTAAAGAGGGCAGGGAGGTTCAGTATGTCATCTGTACCAACGGTGATAAGGGGACCAAAGATATGGAGCTCTCCCCCCATCGCCTGGCGCAGGTACGAGAGGAAGAGCAGCTCAAAGCGGCTAAAGCGCTGGGCGTCAAACATGTAACCTTCCTGCGCCACAGGGACGGGGAGTTGGAAGTGAGCCTTGCCTTTCGAAGTGAGCTGGCCCTCCTTATCCGTCAGCACAAACCCCATATCATAGCGACCCATGACCCATGGAGGCCGTATCTTTTGCATCCGGATCACAGGGCTGTAGGGTTTACAGCCTCTGATGCCGTAATTGCCGCGAGGGACCATCTCTTCCTGCCTGCACAGACGGGGGCCGGTTTTGATCCCCATTCCCCCCGTGAAATCCACTATACATATCCAGATAACCCGGACCTGTTTGTGGACATTACCGGGACTTTAGACAAGAAATTACAGGCATTGGCGCTGCATGAAAGCCAGCTGGCGATTCATCCGAACTGGAGGGAAGTGATCATAGACAGGGCCAGGGAATGCGGCGAAAAGGGCAATATGGAATATGCAGAGATATTCAAGAGAGTGGTGTTGTAACGTTCAGCAACAAACATTGGCGTCTTTCATTTGCCACCTTACACTTTTATTACTTAAAAAACCTATGAACGCAAATGACGGTTGGATTTGTATAACACCTTGGTTTTGAAGCAAAATCACCATCGATGGGATCACCTTAATTGCATGTAAACGGCTTAAAAGAAGTTAATTACCAATAATATGAAGGAAAATTGACCATAAATTTGTTGATTTATTTACAAAGTATATGTTTTATTTTTGCGATAACATATACTTTGTAAAAGTGGGTTTTGGC
>JAUXHQ010000074.1 GCA_030621455.1 Deltaproteobacteria bacterium | reverse complement strand
GGAGAACCATACACTCCAACTAATGCTGTGCCTGGCCCACAAAAATCACCGCCAGTGACAAATTCATCAGTAGGAGATCCCTTAAACCCAAACTATTCTTTTAAAAACTTCGTTGTTGGGAACAGCAACCAGTTTGCACACGCCGCATCCCTTGCCGTTGCTAACAAACCTGCTATAAGTTACAACCCGCTGTTTATATATGGAGGAGTTGGTCTTGGAAAAACACACCTACTTAATGCCATAGGTAACCATGTCACAGATATGGACACAAAAATATGTTACATTAGCTCAGAAAATTTTATGAATGAGTTGATTAATTCTATTCGTTATGATAAAATGCCTCGCTTTAGAGAAAGATTTAGAAGAGTTGACCTTTTACTCATAGACGATATTCAGTTCATCGCGGGTAAAGAAAGAACCCAAGAAGAATTCTTTCATACCTTCAATTCGCTATACCAATCTCAAAAACAGATAGTTTTAACCAGTGATAAATTTCCGGAGGAGATACCATCCCTGGAAGAGAGACTAAGATCAAGATTCCAGTGTGGTTTAATCGCGGACATACAAACACCAGAGACAGAAACAAAAATAGCTATACTTAAAAGTAAAGCCAGTTCCAATAATATACTGCTTCCTGATGATGTTGCGCTCTATCTTGCCTCACATATGAAATCTAATATCAGAGAATTGGAAGGGTTACTCATAAGGGTAACAGCTTTTGCTTCTCTTGCTGAAACTGAACTTAATCTTGAGATTGCGCAGGAAGTTTTAAAAGATATTTATGTAAGTAAATGCAAAAATATCACCATCGAAAACATACAGAAAGCTGTTGCCGATCTATTCCCGAATGTTACAGTCAGTGATTTGAACTCCGCTAGAAAGCTGAAGGCAATTATACTACCACGGCAGATAGCTATGTACTTATCAAGAAAACTGACCAAATTCTCTTTTCCTGAAATCGGAGCATCTTTCGGAGGAAAAGATCACTCAACAGTTATCTATGCAGTAAATAAGATTGAAAAACTTATAGATTCAGATGACTCTGTTAGAGATGCCGTTAAATCTGTAAAAAAGAATCTCGAAATAGATTAGATCGTTCTTTACTTTTTATGAACAGGAAATTTGTATTTAAAGTTCTTATCTTATTTAAGGTATCAACAAATTAACAGATGTTACTATTAGTAGTAGTAGTAGTAGTAGTAGTATAAATAATGAAATTTATAATTAATAGAACAGATCTGTTGAAAACTCTCTTAAAGACTCAAGGTATTATTGAGAAAAAAATTCTAAAACCGGTCTTGGAGACTATTTTGATAGAAGTAAACGCGGCGAGAATGGATTATACTGCCACTGATCTGCAGGTTGGGATACATGGTAGTTGCATGGTTGAAGTACTCGAAGACGGAAAGATCACATTACCAGGTAAGAAGGTATTGGAAATTGTCAGGGAATTGTCAGGAGAAAAGGTATCTTTCTGTTTAAACGAATCTTCAGAAGGTGGTAGTTCCATAGTGATGTCATGCGGAAATGCGGTTTTTAACATTAATAACATGGACCCTGAAGAATATCCTGCTTTACCTGTATACGAAGATGTTGATCTGTATCCCATAGGCTCAAAGAAGATAAGAGAGATGATAAGAAAAACAGTCTTTGCAGCTTCTATTGATGATAAGATGCGTAATATTAATGGGGTTTTTTTTGAAAAAGATGGCAAGGCGATCAGAATGGTCTGTACTGATGGGCACAGGCTTTCAATAGTAGAAGAGGAGAATGAGGAGAGTGAGAAGCTTAAACTCGATAAAGGAGTTGTGTTTCCGAAGAAAGGACTCAATGAGCTAAAGAGGATATTGGAAGAGGAAAAAGAGGAAGAGAGGGTTTTATTTGGATTTAGAGGGAATAACGGTATTTTTAAGATGGGTAACCTGTCGATGGTAATGAGATTGGTGGATAGTGAATTTCCTGATTACACGGTCTTCATACCAAAGGATACCGACAAGAGTCTTAGTGTTAATAGAAAAAGATTCCTGAGTTCGTTAAAAAGGGTATCTTTGCTTTCAGGAGAGGGATCGAAAGTAGTTAGGTTCTCTATATCCGGAGGTTCTGCTAAAAACCACAGTACGGGTAAGATGGAAATGAGAGCCAGTAGTTCGGACTATGGTGAGGCCTACGATGAGATAGACTTGGATTATCATGGTGATGATTTGACTGTAACATTCAATGCCGCTTACTTTATTGAGGCGCTAGGTGTATTAGGCGGGGAGGATGTGTTAATTGAATTTAAGGATTCCGAAAGCGGTGCTGTACTGAAAAGGTCGGATGGACAAAATCATAAGTGTGTAATTATGCCTATCAGGACTTAAGAACCAAGAAGAGTGTTTTTAGGAGAAAGGGGCATATTAAGAGATGAAGAAAAAAGACACCCGGAAGATTGGTTCGGAAAAAGAGATAAATGCTTTCTTGGGACAGGGTACTGAGTTTGCGGGGAAGCTGGTCTTTAACGGTGCAGTTAGGATGGACGGAAAATTTTCAGGGGAGATTTTTAGTAGCGGGAATCTTATCATCGGGGAGACTGCGGTGATAAATGCAGAAATAAAGGTTGATACCATAGTAATCAGTGGAAGCGTGAGTGGGAATATAGATGCCAAGAGCAGGATAGAACTATATCCTCCGGGGAAACTTTATGGTAATATAAATGCTCCTGTATTAGTTGTTAATGAAGGAGTCATATTTGAAGGAAACTGTCAGATGGGATCAAATAAGGGTAGTGGAGAAAAAATGGCAGTAGTAGAGAAGTTACAGGAAAAAAACGGGAGGATTAAGAGAAAGGAGGTTTTATAATTGTTAGAATTAAATTTTACATTTGTTCTTCAACTTGCAGCGTTTCTTACATTCATGTGGGTGCTTACGAGGTTTTTTTTCAGACCTATTCTAAATGTATTGGATGAGAGGGTGGAGAAGACTGAGGGGTTGAAGAAAACGGCTCAAGAAATGGAAGAAGAGGTAGAAAGAAGAACAGAAGAATATGAAGAAAGACTTAAAGAGGCAAGGGTCAAGTCGATGGAGATAAAGAACGCACTGAAGAAAGAGGGCTTGGATGAAGAGAAGAGCATGGTAAGCGCTGTGACAAAAGAGACAAAAGATATTATAGAAGAGAAGAAGGGAGGAATATACGAAGATGTAAAAAAAGTAAAGACGGAGATGGAGAAACAGGCTGAAGATATTTCTCGGAGTATCGCAGAAAAAGTTTTGGGAAGGAGAGTCAAGTAATGGATAAGGAGGTTTGGAGTCTCGTCTGGAAGGCGACGAACTTCATAATTTTAGTAGTGATTTTATATAAACTTCTTGCCGGTCTTATTAGGACTTTTTTTAATAACAGAAGTTTATCTATACGTAACGAGATAGAAGAAGCTAATAGGACAAAGAGAGAGGCCGAAAGGAGGTATGAGGAGTTAAGGGTAAGACTGGAAAATATAGATAAAGAGATAGAAAAGATGACGGATTTATTTAAGGATGAAGGGTTGGCTGAAAAAGAGAAAATAATAGAGAATGCCAGAAAAGATGCCGAAAAGATAAGGGAACAGGCCACCCGGGCCATTGAACAGGAGGTGATAAAGGCCAGGGCTATGATTAGGGAGGAGTATGCAGAATCGATTGTAGAAATGGCGGAGAATCTCATAAAGAAGAGGCTAACGAACGAGGACCAGCAACAGATTGTTGAGGAATATATAGAAAAGGTGGTACAGTTAAATTGATAGGTAGCAGTATTACGAGAAGATATGCGGAAGCTTTAATCAGTATCGGGATAGAGGAAGATAGTTGTGACACGTTCGAGTCCGAACTCACAAAAACAAACGAGACCTTAAACGAGAACCCGGAATTGAAAAATATCATTTATGGCTCTGTATATCCAAGAAAGGAAAGAAAAGAGATACTAAAGGAAGTCATGAGTCGCCTTGGTATTTCGGAGGATGTAGAACATTTCCTGAGTCTATTAATAGATAAGAACAGGATAGAATTTCTTCCTCATATCTTAAAGAGGTATGAGGAATTACTTGACGAGATTGTAGGCAGGGTTAGGGCTCAGGTTATTGTGGCAAAGAGCATGCCTGACGAATCGCTTGTTAAGCTTAAGGAGACTTTTGAAAAAGTTACCGGTAAAGAGGTCATTCTCGAGGTGGCGGAGGATCCGGCCATCATAGGTGGGATAGTAACAAAGTTGGGAAATGTTATCTTCGATGGTAGTATCAGGACACAGCTTGAAAAGGTGAAAAGATCAATAGTGAGGGGGGAAGAAGGTTAAATGCAGATAAGGGCGGAAGAGATAAGCGAGATAATAAAAAAACAGATAAAGGAGTACGACAGAGAGATCGATGTAAGTGAGACCGGCACGATACTCTCTGTTGGAGATGGGATAGCCAGGGTATATGGTCTGGAAAATGCAATGGCTGGTGAACTTATAGAATTTCCTGGTGAGATTTATGGGACGGTTCTGAACCTCGAAGAGGATAACGTAGGTATAGCGATACTCGGGGAAGACGTACACATTAAAGAGGGAGACACCGTAAGGAGAACCAAAAGGATAACAGAGGTACCTGTTGGCGAAGAGCTTGTTGGAAGGGTGGTTAGTGCTATAGGTGAGCCCCTGGATGGAAAGGGACCTATAGAGACGAAGGAGTTTGTTCCCATAGAGCAGGTCGCACCCGGGGTTGTTGCCCGAATGCCCGTTAAGGAGCCGCTTCAGACAGGTATCAAAGCGATAGATTCCATGATTCCAATCGGCAGGGGACAGAGGGAGTTGATTATCGGTGACAGGCAGACAGGTAAGACGGCCATAGGGATAGATACCATCATAAACCAGAAGGGTCTTGATGTTTTCTGTATCTATGTAGCTATAGGGCAAAAAAAATCTACTGTAGCAAGGGTTATAGATACACTCGACAAGTTTGGAGCCATGGAGTATACAACAGTGGTTTGTGCGGCGGCCTCTGATCCTGCTCCACTACAGTTTATCGCCCCGTATGCCGGATGCTCCATGGGAGAGTATTTCAGGGATAATGGTAAACACGCGTTAGTTATATATGATGATCTCTCAAAACATGCGGTTGCGTATAGACAGTTGTCACTTCTTTTACGGCGTCCTCCGGGTAGGGAGGCATACCCGGGCGATATCTTTTACCTGCACTCCAGACTACTTGAGAGAGCTGCAAAGGTAAATGAAGAACTCGGAGCTGGTTCGCTCACAGCGTTGCCGATTATTGAAACACAGGCTGGTGACGTTTCAGCATATATTCCTACAAATGTCATATCGATTACGGATGGTCAGATATACCTTGAACCGGACCTTTTCTATGCAGGGATAAGACCCGCTATTAATGTCGGGCTTTCGGTGTCAAGGGTTGGTGGGAATGCCCAGAATAAGGCCATGAAACAGGTTGCGGGAAGTTTACGGTTGGATTTGGCTCAATACCGCGAATTGGCTGCGTTCGCTCAGTTTGGAAGTGATCTGGACAAGGCAACGCAAGCACAATTAGCCAGGGGAAGCAGGCTTACTGAAATATTGAAGCAGGGACAATATAAACCGATTCCGGTTGAAAAACAGATATTGATAATCTATGCAGGCACAAATGGTTTTCTCGATGAATATAGTGAGGATGTTCTCGGAAGATACGAAGAGGGGCTTCTCAAGTTTTTTGATGAGAAGAAAAGTGATATTCTGGATCAAATTAGGGAGAAGAAGGAAATCGATAGTTCTATCGGTACTAACTTGGAGAAAGCCCTGAATGAATTTAAGGGAATATTTAAGCCTTGAGAGGTTGAGCTGATATGGCGACATTAAGGGACATACAGAGAAGGATAGTAAGCGTCAAGAGCACACAGACCATAACGCGTGCCATGCAGCTGGTTGCTGCCGCCAAACTGAGGAGGGCCCAGGAGAATGCATTGAAGGCCAGACCCTATGCGGAAAGGATGATGGAAGTGTTGAGCAGTCTCGCACTGAGGACGAGAGAGGAAGCTCACCCACTTCTTGAAAGAAGAGATGTTAAGGGAGTAAGGTTGGTAGTCGTTACGGCGGAGCGGGGGCTTTGTGGTGCCTTTAATAACAATGTTTTATCCAGGGCTGAAGGGATCATAAGGGAGAATAAAGATAGGTCAGCAGAGACTTCTTTGGTCTTGGTCGGTGTAAAAGCGAGAGATTACTTTAAGAAGAAAAAAGATAAAAAACACAAAGAGTATATAGACGTCCTCAATGATTTAGAATATAGTCTTGCCGCAGAAATTGGAAAGGAGACCGTGAACTCGTACATTGAAAAAGAGGTGGATGAGGTCTGTGTGGTGTACACAAAGTTTGTTTCTATGATGAGGCAGGAGTTGACAGTTGAGACCCTTTTACCAATTAGGCCTATGGAGGTAGATACAGAAGAGTCGGTTGTTGAATATATTTATGAACCTGATGAGGAAAGGATACTGCAGGAGATCCTCCCAAGATACGTTGAGGTTCAAATATTCAAGGCGTTATTGGAGTCCGTGGCCAGCGAACAGGCAGCGAGGATGATGGCCATGGAGTCAGCCACAAAGAACGCAGGTGAGTTGATTGACAACTTGACGTTATCCTTTAATAAGGCGAGGCAGGCTACTATTACAAAAGATATGTTGGATATTGTAGGCGGTTCTGAGGCACTGAAGTAAGTACTATATAAGGAGGAAAAGAGAAAGATGGAAGTTAAAGGAAAGGTCGTTCAGATCATCGGCCCTGTACTTGATATAAGGTTTAGTGAGGAGAGTCTCCCTCCCATATACGGCGCTATCGAGTTGAGCAATCCGAGCATAAGCGATGAGCCTGGTAACCTTATTGTGGAAGTGGCCCAACACGTGGGTGACAATACCGTAAGATGTATCTCTATGGGAACAACCGATGGACTGATTAGGGGCACGGAGGGTATCTATAAAGGTGAGCAGATTACGATGCCTGTGGGAAAAGAGACTCTGGGCCGGGTGATAAATGTAATAGGGCAGCCCGTGGATCAAATGGGTCCCATAAAGACGAAGAAGAGATATCCTATACACCGACCAGCGCCTTCTCTGGTTGATCAGGACACGGCGGTCGTTCCGTTCGAGACAGGCATAAAGGTTCTTGACCTTTTAGAACCATATCCCCGAGGAGGAAAGGTAGGATTGTTCGGTGGCGCAGGGGTTGGAAAGACCGTCATAATCATGGAGCTGATCAATAACATAGCCAAGCAGCATGGTGGTTTTTCAGTATTTGGGGGTGTTGGAGAACGTACCCGGGAAGGCAATGACCTTTGGCTGGAGATGAAGGAATCGAAGGTTATAGATAAGACTACTCTTGTTTACGGCCAGATGACGGAGACCCCTGGAGCGAGAGCAAGGGTTGGCCTTTCTGCACTAACTGTGGCAGAGTACTTTAGAGATGAAGAGGGTTTGGACGTCCTCTTATTTATAGATAATATCTTTAGGTTTACTCAGGCAGGATCCGAGGTGTCTGCTTTGCTTGGTCGCATGCCGTCTGCGGTCGGGTATCAGCCTACATTGGCTACTGACCTTGGGGAGTTGGAAGAGAGGATCACGTCCACAAAAGATGGATCAATCACCTCTGTTCAAGCCGTATATGTTCCGGCAGATGACCTTACAGATCCGGCTCCGGCAACTACCTTCGCCCATCTCGATGCTACTACTGTCTTATCACGGCAGATTGCAGAGCTGGGGATTTACCCTGCTGTCGACCCTCTCGATTCAACTTCGAGGATCCTTGATCCGCAAGTCCTTGGTGAGGAACATTATAATGTGGCAAGGGCGGTTCAGGC
>JAUXHQ010000182.1 GCA_030621455.1 Deltaproteobacteria bacterium | reverse complement strand
GCCTGTCGCCTACGCAATTCCTTTAATGCCCTTTTCCTTTCTTTCTTCAGTAGCTTTCTCTCTTCACGATGGGAACGTTTGCTTGGTTTGCTCATGATTGCATCCTTTTGGTAAAAGTAATGTCCAACCCGATTCCTCTTCTTGATACCAATATCACAAAGAAACAGAAACCTTCAGTTTTATCGACAAAATACTTTTACTTTCTTCGCAAACCATTGCCAATACTAAAACTCTGACTTGTGCGTCAGGGCTGGTATTTCTTTCAGAAAAGAAAACATAAGGGTCACGTCCCAGTTAAATATGCTTCGCATTGAACGGGATAAATATTAAATTAACAATGCCCTCACAGCTGTGATGTGTCGAACCTATGAATAAATCATTATTGGAAGAAAAGCGTGTTATTTCATCAACTTAAATCATTTAACATCATTATTTGTCACTGGTTATCATTGCCTTTTCCTGGGGTTCAAGTCCCGACTTAGGCACCATATTAACCCTGGAATTTCAGTGTCTTAAATTCTTTATCAGCTTATAACTCCTCGCCATTTTTTTCCAGCTTGGGTTTTGCGCCTAAGCTGGTTTCTTTTTTGAATCACTTGACATAAGATTACCGTTGCCTTATTTTAGAAAAATCAGAAGATATGCCGGAACGGACACCTGTGCTGTTAAAGGCTGCTTTGACACACTTACAATTTGAGACGATTTACCCTTTTTTGGATGGGAATGGTCGCCTAGGACGTCTGCTGATTACTCTAGTCCTATGCTCCGAAAGTGTACTGAAGGAACCAATGCTTTATCTCAGCCTCTACTTCAAGACCCGGCGGCAGCAATATTACGAACTGCTCAATATTGTGCGCCTGACTGGTGACTGGGAGTTATGGCTGGGTTTCTTCGCGGAAGCTGTTTCTGATACAGTCACACAAGCAGTGGAGACAGCCCAGAAACTGATGAAACCGGCATCCGAACACCTATTCACCATCATATTGCACAAAACACAGCTTGTTATTATTTGCCTGTCCCCTTTTCTTTTGATTACTGAAATATAGGTTTATCTGTTAAGGAGAAATGATGTTAGATGCATTCAAGCCCTGGTTGGGACAGCACCAGATCATTGCTCAAGCGCTTATGGCGGGGGGCGTTTTATTTTTAAGTTTCGCCTCCTATTTTGTAACGAAACACTATCTCCTTAAGGCATTGTCAAAGATAGTCAAGAATACCAGGACTAAATTTGATGATATCTTTTTCGAAAAAGCCATCCTGCGACGACTATCGTATGTTGTGCCCATAACCATAATCTATTACTTTGCCCACCTGTTTCCTCTGGCTGATGATATTATACGTAAGGGCTCAATTGCCCTCATATGGTGGTTCATTTTATTGACTGTGGGCGGTGCCTTGACCGTGTTGAGCGATATATTCCCTACCCTTGACATGTCCAGTGGCCGTCCCATTAAAGGTTACATCCAGATTTCAAAACTCATCATTTATATAATCGGCGGCATTATTATCATCAGCAGTATTTTTGGGAAATCTCCGCTTGTATTATTGAGCGGCTTCGGTGCCATGACCGCAGTAATGCTTCTGATATTTCGTGATACAATCCTATCTTTCGTGGCAAGCTTACAGATCAATTCCAACGATCTGATGCGGGTTGGGGACTGGATCGAGGTGCCCAAGTTCGGGGCAGACGGGGACGTCGTTGATATTGCCCTTCATACAGTAAAGGTCCAAAATTGGGACAAAACCTTCACAGTTATTCCCACTCATAAACTCATTGAGGAAACATTCAAAAACTGGCGGGGGATGCAAGTTAGTGGGGGAAGACGTATTAAAAGGGCAGTACATATTGACTTGGAGAGTGTCAAATTCTGCGACGAACAGATGATCGAACGATTTAGGAAGTACCAGCTGATTTCAGACTATGTGCAGCGCAAGCAAGAGGAATTGGAACTATACAACAGAGAAGAGAATATCGATACTGATGTGTTGGTTAACGGCCGCAGAATGACAAATATCGGAACATTTAGGGCCTACATTGAGGCATATTTAAAAAATCACAAAAAGATCCACCAGGACATGACGTTTCTAATACGGCAACTGCCCCCAGGGCCGAATGGACTTCCCCTCGAGATTTACGTCTTTACAAACGACACGGTCTGGTCACACTATGAAGCCATACAATCGGATATATTCGACCATATACTGGCTGTTGTGCCTGAGTTTGATTTGAGAGTCTTCCAGAACCCCACAGGGGGGGATTTTGCAAAGTTGGGGACAACGTAGGTGAGGTAATTGTGAGTCGAGTCGAGTCGACCAGAACGGAATAGCGTCACTTCTCAAAAACTTAGGGGTGTGTAAGTATATGTGTTCACGGTGAGGACGACATCGGAAAGATCAAAATGCCCTTACAGGGCTTTTCTTTGTGAGGTTTCATAATGTCCACTGCCGCATGTGGAATAAACTGTGATGTTTGCAGACTCAACCTCCTGGGGACCTGTTCGACATGCGGGTCGGGAAGGAGTCATGACGGACTGAAGAAGATGGCTGCGCAAGAGAGGATATTGGGGCAGCCATGCCCGATCCTTGCGTGTGCTATAGAGAACCGTATTGAATATTGCCCAAGGGACTGTGACCGCTTTCCCTGCATTGAATTCAGGTCAGGACCTTATCCCTTCAGCCAAGGATTTCTGGACATGCAAGATAGACGACGCGCTGAAAAACCTCCGGCCAAGACGCCCTCCGGCAATATTGTGGAGGTGCCGACCGAGTACTGGGGAGATCTTGAGCAAAGAGACATGAAGAAGCTCTGTAAAAACGCACAGGCTATAGACCGGCCTCCAACGGGAGTGCTTCTTCCTTTTCTTAGTGAATATCTTCTGGTGGACATTCGGAACCATTGCCTGTTTCACCAGGGTGTAGGAGAATTGGAACGTATAGACAACTCCCTTTTGGAATTGCTCTGCCTCGTGTATCTGCTCAATGTGGGACCTCTGCCTCTCGCTGATAAGATGGTGAGTGTCAAAGAGTTCAGAAGCGCCCATTTCTTCAGTGGACCCCATGAACTTAAGGTCGAACCCGTCCTTGCGCGGTACGGAAATGATCATGAAGCTTTCAAGAGGACTGCGGAGAGTGTGGGGGGTGAAGCCCTCGAACTGGCCGATGCCGCATACAAATTCCCGGTCTTTCCAAAGGTGCCCTTCTATTATCTACTATGGAAAGGTGACGAAGAGTTCCCGCCAAGTCTCTCCATCCTATTTGACCGATCAGTGGAAGACCACCTCGCGGCAGACGCGATATGGGGGCTCGTCAACCTTGTCTCAGATATCCTTATCGTGGGGGATATCAGGGCGTTATTTAGGGAGGGGTAGGACCGGATAGTCATGGTTGAAGGCCTGTACCTGAAGACTATCGCGATGGTTCCTCACGCTGTGATGTGTGTTGGATATTTTTGGCGTTGACGGTAAGGTACGAGAGATGACACTAAAGGTAAATGAGATTTTCTACAGCATCCAGGGGGAGAGCACCTATGCGGGTCGGCCGTGCGTCTTTGTGAGACTGGCCGGGTGTAACCTGAGGTGTTCTTACTGTGATACTGAGTATGCATACAATCATGTCGAGGACCTGGAGATAGATTACATCATAAATAGGGTGGCCTCGTATCGGTGTCCTCTCGTTGAAGTGACCGGCGGTGAGCCGTTGATCCAGGAAGAGACGCCTGTCTTTGTCCGTCGCCTGCTTGAAACGGGATTTGAGGTCTTGGTAGAAACAAACGGTACCCGGAACATCAGCAGGATCGATGACCGCTCTGTGAAAATCATGGACATAAAATGTCCTTCCAGCGGCGAGGAAGATAAGAACGACCTGGGGAATCTCTCAAGGCTGACGGACAAGGACGAGATAAAATTTGTTATCGGGACTCGGGGCGACTATGCGTTTGCAAAGAAGGTACTCGATCTCATAGAGAAGTACGCTTCGGTTAACACAGTTCACTTCTCACCCGTCTTCCGGAGATTGGAACCAAAGGTCCTGGCAAAATGGATCATGGAAGATCATTTGAATGTGCGGCTTCACCTGCAACTCCATAAAATTATTTGGGGGGCTCAGCAAAGAGGGGTATAGCGAGAGATGAGAAAATGAAGAAGAAAAGAGCTGTAGTCCTTTCCAGCGGCGGTGTAGATTCTACGACCGCAATGGCCATTGCCCTGGGGGAAGGTTATGAGGTTTACAGCCTGAGTTTCCGCTACGGTCAGCGCCACGTTTCGGAGTTAGAAGCGGCTCAAAGAGTGGGAAAGGCCCTTGGGATAAAAGAACATCTGGTCCTCGACATCGACCTGAAAACTATAGGAGGGTCTGCCCTTACCGATGATATCGACGTGCCAAAAGGTCGCGGTGAGGAAGAGATGAAGAGGGGGGTTCCTGTAACCTATGTGCCCGCGCGCAACACAATCTTTCTCTCCTATGCGCTGGCATGGGCAGAGGTGGTGGGCTCTTCAGATATCTTCATAGGGGTGAATGCCCTGGATTACAGCGGGTACCCGGACTGTCGCCCCGAATACATCGCAGCGTTCGAGTACATGGCGAATCTTGCCACAAAGGCGGCCATCGAAGGCAAAACGAAAACACGAATCAGAACACCTCTCATCCACATGACAAAAGGGGAAATCATTCGAAGAGGCCTTGAACTGGGCCTCGATTACAGCATAACTCATAGCTGCTACGACCCTTCACCTGAAGGAAGGGCTTGTGGGCAGTGTGACAGCTGTCTCCTGAGAAAGAAAGGTTTTAGTGAGGCCGGTGTCACAGATCCGACGGAATACGTTTCACATGGAACATGATTCCTACGTCAATTCCACGTAAACAATACTCTGTCTCTCCTCTTCAATTATGTCAGGCCTGATCCCCGTCCGGATGCTCTCACTTGAGGACTATCACCCCCTACCTTTGTAAATTCAAACTCTGCGG
>JAUXHQ010000268.1 GCA_030621455.1 Deltaproteobacteria bacterium | reverse complement strand
TTTAGGCACTTCAGGCACTTTAAACTTTAGGCACTCATCATTCTTAGCTGAAATTAGAACTAACATTTCTGAAAGTTATGAAAGTGTAAACCGACAAATGTAAGGATGCCCAAAGCTTTTACCTCTTTTCCTTGATGAAGATGGCTACTGCCGCAGCAATAAGAGCCCAGATTCCCATCCAGAGAAATGCGCTCTGAAACGCGTAAGACGTACCCTTGGCCATTGTATGGTAATTTAGCAACATTAAGGCCCTTTTCTTAGCCAGTACAGCGGGCATCCCCTTTGACTGGAGGAAGAGGTTCAACTTCCCAAGAGCATTCATCGCTCCCACGTTACCGGGGTTGATATGGGTACCGAGGGCCTCGAAGTACGTATCCGTCTTCCTCCCCAGGACAGTGGCAATAAGGGCTGTGCCTATTGCTCCGCCGGCCAGACGGGAGACATTTAGCGCAATGGACCCCTGATTGGTTTGAGCCTCGGACAGGTCGAGGAGGATCGTTATACTGACCACCGGGGGAACAAAGCCGGTCAGAAAACAGTAGATACAATAGTAGCCGATTATCCTCGCCTGTGGCGTGTAAAAATCGAACGAAAAAAGAAGGTACGATCCTATGGCGGACCCGATCAAGCCGAAGAGCAGCGGCTTTTTACACCCGTATCGATCGGCCAGAATACCTGCCAATACCATACTGCACCCTTCGATCAAGGCCCCGGGGAGCAAAGTGAATCCTGCGGTGAGAGTGGGATAGAGCTTTATCTGTTGGAGATAGAGGGGCATGACAAATATTGTGCCGTAGAAGTTCCAGCAATAGATGAGGCAGGCGATAAAGCTCAGCGAACACGTGTTAAAACGAAAAATCCTCAAATCCACCAGTGGATTTTCTATTTTCAACTCGACGACTATCATCAAGATAAAGGAGACCACACAGACCGCCATTAGCATAACAATATAGTCCGACTGTAACCACCCTTTCTCCTGGCCCTTGCTCAAGAACGTGATAAGGGACATAAAGAAGACAATTATGAAAGCAAAGCCCAAGAAGTCAAAGGGCCATGGCTTCTCTTCCTCGGTCTTGGTCTCTCTAAGGAAAAACAAGGACAGGCCGATTCCCATCAAACCCACAGGTATGTTGACGTAGAAGACCCAGCGCCAGTTGAAGTGCTCCGTCAATATCCCTCCAACAGTTGGGCCTATTGCCGGGGCAAGACAGCAGGCGGAAGCAAAGATCCCCATGGCCATCCCCCTCTCCTCCGGCCGAAAAAGCCGGAAGAGGATGGTCATCCCGATGGGAGCAACGATCCCCTCGCCAAACCCCTGGAGGAATCGAAAGAGGACCATCATTTCGATATTTGGCGCCTGTCCGCAGAGGGCGCTGCTTATGGTAAAGAGAAGGAGCCCCGCTATAAAGGTATTTCTGTGACCGATGGCCGCCCCCATCCACGCCACAGTATTCATGCCGATGGCCCCGCTGATAAGATAGGAAATCACCACCCATTGAATGCCGTAAATATCCGTGTCGAGGGAGGCTATCATCTTCGGCAGGACAATATTGACAATAGAAATATCCAAAAAGACGATGAATATCCCGATGGAAACGATGCCGGTGCCTATCCATTTGGAGGCAGCCGAAACTTCATTGTTATTGTCCATCTTCGGTCCCTCAATTGAGCTTGATCCCAACTGTTACGGAAAACCCGGGTTTCAAGAGCCCTCTGGTATTATCAACGGCTATTTTTATGGGAATCCTCTGAACCTCTTTGACAAACTCACCGGTAGGATTGTCCCTGGGAATAAGGAGGAATTTTGCAGCAGAAGCCTCTCCGATCTTTATCACTTCTCCTTCGAAATCCACTCCCGGATAGGCGTCGACCTTGAGATCAACCTTCTGCCCCAGTTTCACCCCATCCATCTTTATCTCCTCCAGGTTGGCGGTCACATAGATATTGTCCTGATCGTAGATACTGAAAACCGGAATTCCAGGGGAGGCAAAGTCGCCTTCGTACATGAATTTCCTGGCAATTACGCCATCTATTGCGCTTTCGATTCTCGTATGTTCCAAGTTCAATTGAGCTATTTCCAGGGCCTTTTCAACTGTGTTCCCGGCTGCCTCCAGGACGAGGAGTTTCTTTTCCAGTTCTTCGACCCGATGCCGGCCTATGAGGGCCTTCTTCAGCCCGGTCTCCCTCATCTTCACTAGAATACCGGCTGATTTCGTGGATGCCAGGCAGCTTACCCATTCACAATCTATGGCGTCAAACGTTGACTGTGAAACTGCCTGACGCCCCAAAAGATCCTTGAATCGCAAGTAGTCTCTCTCTATTCTCTTGCCGTTTGCCTCAACACTGGTCAGGGCCTCTTTTGCCTCCATTATTGCCTGCCTTGCCAGCAGTATGCCCTCCTCCACATCTCTTCTCGTTCTCTCCACTGTAATTTTGAGGGTAGAGATATCCATTCTTACCTTGTCTAACTCCGATCTTCTCAGCTCCACCTGAGCCAGATAGTCCCTGTCATCAATAAGGGCCAATACCTGTCCTTTCTTCACCAAATCGGATTCATCAACCAATATCTCCTTTAAGTGACCCGACACAAGAGGAGAAATATTGCTAAGGTCAGAGTCCACGAAGGCGCTGGGGGTTATGGCATGGGTAAACCGGTAGTGGAACCACCTCACCCCAAGGGGAAGGACGGTCAAAAGCAAGATTATAATCGCCGCAACCAGGGCTATCCTCTTTGGCATACTCAACTTGGAAAAGCTGCCACCTAATTTCATCTCATCACTTCCCTTGAGCCTCTCTCTCCGAAAGCTTTCTAGGCATCCTTCATATGAACTCAAAAGTAGTTTACACTTTTCCTAACTTCTGCGGTTACACAAAAAGTTACAAGTGCCTAAAATTTGAAGTGCCTAAAGTTAATTTATTCTGCTTATTTTATAAACCGGATCTTGGTCAGAATCAAAATCAGCAGTGTTTTGGAGCGTATCCCTTAATTTTAGGCACTTTAGGCACTCATTATGTGTAACTTTATTCTAATCTTCAACAGCTACCACCATGTTTGGGTATCCTTCATAAAAGTTATAAAGTAGTTTAC
>JAUXHQ010000040.1 GCA_030621455.1 Deltaproteobacteria bacterium | reverse complement strand
ACAAGGGGGTTGAATGTCTTATTCCATTTGACTTTAAAGCCCGTTTGGACTATATTTCTTTAGGACTTGAGTGTAACCTTTTTTCGTTTAATGTTCAGCATCCATGATCATGTTTGTTGCCGGTTGCTTGCTTCTTGTTGCTCGTTGTACGTAAGGGGCTGTCGTAACCCCATATAATCCAATGAAAATTTGGTGTAGTTGTAACCAATGTTTGATGCAGAAGTGTAGTTCACAATGGGCAACAAAAAGCAAGCGGCCGGCAATTGAAATGCGGGAACGAAAAAAGGGTACACTCAACTCATTTGCAACTCGCTGAAATCGATAACTGGTAACCGCCCTACATCTTTAACATGGCTGCCACAGGGACGATAACCTCCCATGGAGACGCCCCGCCGTGGAGGTACCTCGGTTCATCCTTTCCACCCCTGAATTTCAGATTTTCAGTAAACCCATGGTCGGAAAAGAGGAAAACCAGAGAACCCCTGGGTATCCTGTCCATATAGTTTTTTACCGAGACCTCCATGTTTACACCGATCTCCCTGAAAAGGGTGATGAGGTCATCTCTTGACTGGTGGACCTTCTTGTCTATGAAGCCGAATTTCACGATCTTAATCTCATTATCCAGTTCGATCTCCTCATACGCATCGGCCATGGAAGCCCCTGAATCGCTTATGACGCTATACGATGTACCGGTTTCCGCCGCCATATCCAACCGGCAGGTTGAGTCAAGGAGTGCCCCCATCTGGACATCTGTTGTTGTGGGATACATCGCCCATACAGGGACCTCTTGCAGGATTCTGTAATTGAGAGACCTGGTGATAAAGGTATTCTCCTTGATATACTCCCACAGGTCCCACCGCATCCCATCCAGGAGAATAAAGTAACCCCTGTCCCTGCCCGATGCCTTTTTAAACTTCTTAAATAGAGAGTCAGGTATATCTCCAATACGCAGGGGATGTCTGCCCGCCTTTCTACTCTTTTCCAGGGCACTTTCTATTTCATTGAGATAAAAGTCTTGAAAGGACCTCCCCCATTTCATTGACATATCTTCCAGTACCTTTTTCTTCTTATACAGGTTAATCTCATCTAGAAGATCGAGTTGGTTCAGGGAGTCATAGGTATAATTATAATCATAAAATACACCCCAAAGAGAAGAAAGGTAAGTCTTCTCCCAGAATCGGAAATTCCCGTCCTTTGGGTGTGCGTGGGGAGGGTTCTTGAGGATGGTTTCCAGGTTGACAAGGTGCTTCAATGCCCGGAGAGCCGTCTTCTTATTCAGCCTATTGGAACTCCCGCCTTCCTTTTGGTGTAAAAGGGCATCTTCAACTACTCTCTTATCAATCCCGTATGGGTCTCCTTCAATCCTTTTTATGAGGTTTCCAAGGGCCTTTTTAATGGGAAAGGAGAAGACTGCCTCCCTCTTAATAATCTCCAGGTAGTCTATAGAAGACCTTTTCCCGCCGATGATTTCAAAGAGGGAGATGTCCGCCCCTTTTTCCTTTAATAACCTCTCCGCCTCCTCTGCAAGATTATCGGCATCCTCTTCCTTGTTTGTCAATATATACTCTGCTGCCTCACAGAGGAGTTTGCCATGGGAAGATACATCATCGCCATCTTCTTTCAGGACCTTTCTGATAAACTCTGCAAGGCTCCTCCCTTCCACTTCATGGACCCTTGCCCAGAGGCAAAGGAAGAGAACCATGGTAAACTCTCCCTCACCCAGTCTTTTGAAAACCCCTGCAAGCTCGGGATACTTCTCCTGAATAACATCCCAAAGTACATGATAGGAAGATGAACCGGCAGCGCCGCTTATGGCCCCTCTCCTTGTGCTGGTAATCTTAATATATGTCTCCTCCTTGAGTTCCTCTCCGCCCCGGAGCCATTCAAGAAAGATATTTAGAAGCCTGTCTCTTGGGAAGCTCCTTTCCACAGTATTTTCGTAAAACTCGTCCAGGTCCCGTGACACGACCACCACCTTTCCGGAAAATGCGTCGTTTATGGCCTTGATCACGGAATTATCGAGGGTATTTTCAAGGTCTTTGAGGGCTCCCTCCGGATTATTTGTCATGCTCGACATGTCAAAATCAAGGAGACGATTTATCTTCTCGCAAATCCCGGTCTTACCCACCTCCTTTAACCCGGCGATATAAGAGATAAACCTTTCTCTGTTTCTTCCCTCTTTAAATGCTGAGAGGTATTCCATTATTCCCGCATCCACGGTTGATTCAATCGTCTGAACCCCTGGCAAATCGCGCCTCTCTCCCAGACGGAATCCGCACTGGCATATGGGCATACGGCGGAGTAAATCCATGGAAAAAAACGAGCATTGAGTGGAAGATACCTGAGACAGCGCCCTCTCTACTTTTACCCTGTCATTTGTCACGGAGATGTACTCTATCCTGGAGAAACGGGAAAGTACCTTATATCTCAGGGAATCCTTCAGCCTGCCGTATTGCTGGAGGCATTCAGGGGAAGTGGCCCGCTGGTGCTCTTTTTGATAGAGGATGGCATACCCTTGAAGGAAAGAATCAAAAAGTCTTCCCAGGTTCTCCATATACCCTTGTTCGAGATAAGGGGCGCCCGACTTTAGATGCTCTTTAATATCAACGGTCTGGTTATGAAGTGTTTCATACTCTTTACCTTCGGGTATCCCGAGATCCGGGTGATTTACATAGCTGTTGATGAATAAGTACCGGTCCAGGTCTTCCAAAAAGAACCCCCTGGCCGTCTCAAGCCTGGAGAAACTCTTATTTATAAAGGGATGATTCCTGCTCTCATTGAGAAACCTCTCCAAACCTTCCTTTGGCGCATAAGATGTCTTGACCTCGTCAAAGAGGAGGGTCAAATCCTCCAGGTTCTTTTTCATGCCGGTCAGGTCAAAACTTTCCAATGCCTTGTATTCCGAGGCCCTCTTTACCTTTTCCTGAACATCTTCAATCTCCCTTGAGACATGCGCCTTTACCCCGGCCAATTCCTTCCACAGCTCCTTCTGGGTATGGAAGTTCAGTTCCCTGTTCTTATACTTTTTGGGTATAAAGGGCAATGATGCCAGCTCTTTCTGGAGTTCTACGTTGAGTATCTCCCCCTTTGAGACCTCGTCTATCCTGTTTAGGTTGTATATGGTAATCTCATCCGGGTTCTTCCTCCGCCCCCCTGAATACGGAACAATATGTCCGGAGAAGATCAAGGCCAGACTCATGAGCTCAAACTGAGGTCTGGTAAGTCCCAAGTCCCCTTTCCGCAGTTTCCGGTAAATCTCTTCAAGAGAAGGTCTCCTGTCTCCTAATGCCTGGGGGACAAGCTCAAGAAACCTCCGTATAAGCATATTCCGGGAAGGATCCACCACTATCCGGAAGCCCTTGGCAGTGCTCCTTACAACCTCCATAGGAACCAGGAACCCCTCAATGACCCTCTTGAGTCCGTGACGTGTCCCTTTTTGAATTACGACCTCCCCCTTTTTTAAAAGCTCTTCCACCGCCTCCTGGAGCTGATCCCTTGTGGCAAATGAGGTATAAGGGGATATGTCGTCGTGTTTGGGGTATCTGGCTTCCAGTAAACCCTCGCCAAGATGAGAAAGGAAGTCTTGAAATACCGTAAATTTCATCTTTTCCCGCGGGGTATCCTCTCCAGATAATATGGAAAAGAGGGTGCCTCCGTGATATGCCTCCATGAAAGCATCTTTCACAAGCCTTTTTTCATTGGAGAGAAGGCCTTCAATAAAACCCTTGATCTCCATACCCCTTTCAGTGGAGTCATCCCTGTATTTTTCCAGTAAGAGGAGGTGGGCCAGAGTCTCCTTCAGTGTTTCATCCTTAAGGGCATTGGGAAGCCAGAATGATATATAAAAGGCGCTTCTTTCCCTTAAATGGGGCAGGAGAACCTCTTCCACACAGGTTCGTTGTTTTTCAAGACGATGGGTTGTGCCCATAATAACCGCAAAGTCCGCCTCAGTCTCATGAAGCTCCAGGATTATCTCGTCCAGCGCCTGATCCGTCAGTCTGTCGAGCTGTTCCAGGAGAAAGATCCCTTCTCGGGGGGTGAACTGCCAGAGAAGCTTGATCTTTGTTTTCTCAGAGACCTCATATTCCTTGAGCGGAAGTCGCGGATCATCGAGTAATTCCTTGAGCCTTCCAAAGAACCTCACATCATCTTCAAAGAAGGACCCTGCCTGATACTCTGTGGACCTCTTGATAAGAAGGCTGATATCCGCTTCGAGGTTCAGAAAGAAGTGGTCTTCAAGGGGGTCCTTTGCCCTGTCCATAGATATGTATGCGCCTTCATTATAGAGTCTTTCCAGGATATCCCTTACATACTGGTAGTTTACTGATGATTCCAGGTCCGTTATCCTGTATAGAAGCATCTCTGCAATATCCTTGACCATGAACCTCTTCTTTACAGGGGATACTGCCGAGAGGATGAGCACCTTCAACACCCGATAAGCCAGGTTCAGGTCTGCCTCATCATCGAAGATCTTATTCATCTCGTCTTCATAAAACTTGTATATCACCTCACTGAACGGGTTGAGTTCCACCCGCTCTTTTATCCTTACCCTGAAGTGGTCGAATATTCTGTCCGGGGTCAGGAGGCAGTCACAAGTGAGATCCATCATTCCCTCTATATTCCTGCCCGGGTCCCCCTTGAGCTGGTAGTGGATGAAGTCCACAACTCCCCTGTGCTGGGAAAAGAGGGGTTTCAGGTTGTCGAGAAAAGAAACGGTGGCGGGATGGACCGGAAAGAGGGACAGAAATCTGTCTTCGTTCACAGGCAGATTTGAAAAGGATGTCTTTAATGTGTTGTACAAGTTGGAGACCTGTTTTCTCTTCCCGGCCTTTATCTTGATAAGTCTCTTTGAAATCAGCTCTTCTATGTGGGCGCCTGTAAGGAAGAGCCTTAAAGGGTAACGGTCTTTTATCTTGTTAAAGGCTTCCTGGGTGGTCTGACCCGTATCTTCGATGTTCTCCTGGAGGGTGGACACAATCCACATGGGGAAGGACGGACCCTTTTCACCGAGGTATTGCAGGAATCTGATGTCCTCATTGAAGCTCCTGCTGTCCGGCTTTGACCTGAGAAATTCAGACAGTTCATCTATGAGCAGGATAAGACCGGAGGCCCTATTATCCTTTAATTTCCCATCTACCCTCTCATAAAAATCCTTCCTTTTGGCAAAAGACTTTTCTACGTCAATGAGGGGCCGGCCGTATTTTCTTTGGTATGCCTCAACAATCGACTCCCTGATGATCTCTTCCAGAGGGGTCTTGCTGCTGTAGTCTACCAGGGACGCCTCTGCAGTGAGATACTCTTTTTGGGAGAGGTTTTCACAGACCCTTGTCAGGTCAGGTTCCTGGGCGAGAAGGGGCTGCCATGCCTCTATGCGGTTAAAGAGGAGACTCAATATAGTAAGAAAATGGGATTTGCCCGACCCGAAATTTCCCTCAAGGAAGACCCCTGCCCCCACTTCATCTTCTATCATCCCCACTATGACTTTAAGGTTGGAATATACTTCCGAGGTGAGGATAAAGTCTTCAGCGAGACTTTTCTTTGCTCCCTCATCATGGATGTCGGATAGCCGGATTACGGTCTTTACATCAGGAAGGTCTATTATATCCTTGAGTTTTTCCATTACCCTTCCCTCTTCTCCAGCTCCTTGTCCGTCTTTTTCAAAAGCCCCCAGAGGGTCTTTTCATTGGGATGCCTGTCCATAGCCTTTTGTATTGTTTTTTTAAACTCTTCCCAGTATCCCAACTTCTTTACGGCAGCCATGAGAGACGATCTCACATATACATCTTTAGGGTTTTCTATGAATGCCACGGAAAGGGTTTCAACCACCTTTAAAGGCATTTTCAGTTTCGCATAGCAGAAACCGAGGTGACTGCGGACAAAATTATTGTCCGGGTCAAGGGACAGTGCATTTTGGAATTCAACTATAGCCTCTTTGTGCTTGCCCGCCCTTTTCAAGTTCAAGCCCAGTTCGGAATGGAGGTGGGGGTTGCCCGCAGCCTTGGAAACTTTGAGAATTTTCTTGAACTCCCTGGACACATCTTCAGGCTCTCTGTCCTTTGACTTTAACCTGAGAAGCTCTTTGTAACTGAAGGCATCCTCCGGGTCGAGGTCATAGATCTTCCGATACACATCCGCGGCCTCCTGGTGTGCGCCCTCCCTGGCCAGTATTTGGGCTTTGGCTTTGAGAATTCTGAGATTATCCGGGTCTTCGATCAACTCTTGTCTGATAAGGTCTTTGGCATCCTCAAACCTCTCCAGGTCCATCAGTGTTCTGATGATCCTTGAAGTTAAATAACCTGTTCGCTTAATACTGTTCGCTGCCTCAAAATGATCAAGGGCCTTCTCATAGAGTCTGTCTTCCAGATATATATTTCCCAGAACAGTATGGACGTTGGGGTTCGCAGGTGACTTTTCCAGGACATCCAATGCCATAGCCTTTGCCTCTTCCGAATTTCCATCAAGGCGCAGGCAGTCTGCGAACTCTATCCGCAACAAAGGTTCATTGGGAAAGTCCTCCATAGCTTCTGTCAGTTCTTCTATAGCGCCCCTGAGACCCTTCTTTTTAAGGTCCCTGACGATCCTCAGTTTTGTCTTGACATATTCGTAATCTTCTTTTCCCATGCACCATTTCTATCATTCCTGGATAGAAAAGTCAAAATTATTGGAGGGTTAGCGATAATTCTATCTGCTTCACAGCAAAGACGGGGAAGGCGCAAAGGTTTTGTGAGCTTTGGTTATATCAAAGACTGAGTGGATAAGAAGATAAGAAATCATCGGCTATCCGGCAGCGCCGCTTCTGGGAGCTCTTGTATTCTCGTGAAGTGTGTTTCCTCTTGACATTCAAATGAATAGAATATATTCCATTTGTATATTCTCGTCTATAAAGGAGGTACAGAATGCGGTCTACAACAATCCATATACCTGACCACCTATTGTCAAAATTAGACCAAGCAGTCAAAGAAAAGGGTATCAGCAGAAACAGATTTATCGTTCAGGCCTGTGGACGCGCATTGGATGAGAGTGCAGGGAAGTGGCCGGATGATTTTTTTGAGTTGGATCTGTGTGCGGAAGATCTCAAGTTGTTGAGGGAAGGTGCATCTGAGATGGAAGAAGCGATTGTCAATTTGAGAACGAATCGTAAGGGTTCGGTTTTATGAGATACGTACTGGACACTACTCCTTTTTCAGCGGTGATGAAACGGGATGCCGGAATCATGTCGTTCCTCAAAGGATATCATCCCTGAGATATTGCCACAGCACCACCGGTTGTAGCCGAAATACAATACAGTATAAGGAGACTGGACAGTTCTTCAAAAAAATGTCTTTTACTCAAGGCGGAGAGGGATCGCCTGCTTTACATAATCACTGTATTGCCATGGTCGTCTGAGTCATCTGAATATTTTGGGAAAATAAAGGCTGATCTGGAGCGCCAGGGAAAAATCATAGACGATTTTGATATTGCCATTGCAGTTATAGCAATGAGTCATAAATGTGGTGTTATAACGGCCAACCTGGCCCATTTTCAGAGGATAGGCTCCCTTGAAAGCAGGCGTTGGGCATGAGTCAGAGAAGATTTAACGTTCATTTGTAATTAAAAAATGTGGATCATCTCCCTTATTCTTTATATTTTAAAGGCCCTCCACCCCATGCAAAAACTCAAGGAGGGCCGAATTAAACGCATCGGCCTGTTCGATATTGGAAAGATGAGCCGCGGACAGCAGCACCACCAGTTTTGAGTTTTGGATCCTTTGATGAATAGCTCGCGAGGCTGCCACAGGTGTGCCGAGATCATCTTCACCAACAATGATCAGGGCAGGCAGTTTGATTTCCGAAAGACGCTCCACATAATTGAGACTAAGAATTGCCTTGCTGCACCCAACGAAGCCGGCCAGGGATGTAGCTAAAATCTGGTTGCGGATACGTTTCACCTCAGGAGAGTTTTGTTTGAGATAGGGCTGCGTAAACCAACGCTCAAGCGTTTCCTCCACCAGTGCTTCCATACCTTGATCACGAGCCCTTCTGATTCGTTCTTCAAAAAGCGGATGCGCATCTTCAGGTATGATTGCGGCCGTGTCGCACAAAGAAATTGATCGCAGTCGATCGGAATAATTCAAAGACAGGCATTGACCGATCATTCCTCCAATGGACAAGCCGACGAAGTGCGCGCTTTCCAGCTTTAAAGCATCCAGCAAACCAATCACGTCATCGGCCAGCTGCTCCAGGGTGTATGCGCCTTCGGTTGCCTCACTTTTGCCGTGTCCCCGCAGGTCATAACGCAAGACCCTGAAATGGGATTCTAAAACTTCAAGCTGGGGTTCCCACATCAGCATGCTGCTTCCCAGAGAATGGCTCAGCACGACCACCGGCGCGTCCTTTTCTTTCGACAATTCATAATTTATCTGGATACCGTTTGCTCTGATCAGCATGATTTGTGGCTCCTTTCTTCTTAGGGCTTATATCCTTATTTGCTAATAGATAAATGGAACCTTATGTTTTAAGGGGCGTCCCTTTCCTCTTGGTCAATATCCTCTTTTGCCTTAATCGTTTCATAAAGTTTCCTTATGCTCTCTTTCAACAGGGGTAGATCACCTTTAACGGTTTCCCATACCGTTGAATAACTAACGCCAAAATATTCGTGGATCAGTTTGTCCCGCATTCCCGCCATGGACTTCCATGCTGTCTCGGAAGATATTTCTTTGATATGATCCGGAATGTTTTTTGCGGCCTCTCCAATAATCTCCAGATTCCTGACAACCGCATCTTTGGTCTTCTCATCCTCCAAGAACTGCTCATACGTCATGTTTTGGCAGTACTTCTCTATTTTCTCTACCGAGTCCACAATATCCTTGATAAAAGGCAAAGGGCTTTTGTGTCTTTCAGACATAGGCTATTGTCTCCATAACATAAGGTTTTATGAGCGGTTTCAGAGCATCCTCAGTTACAAGATCGACCTTTGCTCCAAGCTTTTTTGAAAGATAATCCTCAAGCTTAATAAACTTAAAAAAGCCTAAAGGTTTATCGAATTGAACAAGGAGGTCAATATCGCTCGCTACGTTAGACTCCCCCCGCGAGTATGAGCCGAACAGACCACATTTGACAACTCCGTATTCGCTCCTGACAAAAGGCATCTCTTCACTTAGAATTTTTAGTATTTCATCTTTCGTTTTCATTTATCGAACCCCATTTTTCTTTCGAGAGGGTTAGAACAAAGGAAGCTGACCTTCATCTTTTATTTTTTTCTCTAAAGGAGTTAGATCCGCATCCTCAATAACACTTTTCCAGTTAGCCGTCAGTTTTGCCAGGGCAGATAACTCGGCATGCGGTGATATGTCTCCCAGTTCTCCGCCTTTGAGGGCAGGTCCGGCAAGAGCCTGAGCCACCAGACGCATCTGTTCCCTGTTCGGCTCTGCTTCCTGCAAAAAAGTTGGCAAATCGCCCGGCCGTCTCTGGGACCGGCCATGGGGAAAAACACCTGTCCGGCAAAAAGACTCCTCCCGTCATAGTCGGTATCCAGCATACAGAGGGCAATCTTCTCCGTGCCGTCCGACTCGATCACCCCGGTTTTGGTATTAAAATAACCAAAACCATGAACTTCAACCCGGTATTTTCCCTGATCGTCTCCCTTCTTTATTGTTTCCATAGAACAGTAAATAACTGACGTCCCCTGGTTATCTTTGGCTATTGAAGGAAGATCATCTGTCAGGAGGAAAGATTTGATCCCGAAACGTCCTACGTGCCATGGGGGGTAAGTATTACATACAGTTTTCATTGAAAAGCATTCAATCATAGACGTCCCAATTGTTTCCCTGACTACCGGCGCGTCCTTTTCTTTC
>JAUXHQ010000177.1 GCA_030621455.1 Deltaproteobacteria bacterium | reverse complement strand
CATATAAGCTTTAGGAGGGGCACGTGTCCGGACATTCAAAATGGAGTACGATAAAGCACAAAAAGGGTAAAGAGGATGCCAAAAGAGGCAAGATATTTACTAAATTAATCAAGGAAATTACTGTTGCCGCAAGGACTGGTGGCGGAGACAGTGAAGGGAATCCTCGCTTGAGAACCGCTATCGTCAATGCGAAGGCACAGAATATGCCGGGTGAAAATATAGAGAGGGCAATTAAGCGGGGAACCGGAGAACTGGAAGGCGTCAACTATGAAGAACTCACTTACGAGGGATACGGTCCCGGGGGGGCTGCCGTGTTGGCGGAGATAATGACCGATAACAGGAAGAGGACGGTGGCAGATATAAGACACGTATTCTCTAAGAATAACGGCAGTCTGGCGGAGAGCGGAAGTGTCGCATGGATGTTCGAAAAAAAAGGGATGATAACCTTTGGCAAGGACAATGTAGAAGAAGAGACATTAATAGATATTGCACTTGAGGCCGGCGCCGAAGATGTGAAGGAAGGCGAAGACGAATACGATGTTATTACAGCCCCTGAGGACTTTGAAGGCGTAAAGGAGGCTATTGACAAGAGCGGTTTGAATTACGAATTAGCCGAAGTCAGCATGGTACCCAAGAGTACTGTCAAGCTTGAGGGTAAGGAAGCCCAGCAGATACTGAGGCTGGTGGAGATGCTGGAAGAGAATGACGACGTTCAAAAGGTGTATTCCAACTTCGATATCCCGGATGAGATTATGGAAGAATTGAACGCCGCTTAACAGAAATAGCTATGGATGTTATCGGTTTGAATGTATGGAAATATATAGGGTTTTGGGAGTCGACCCGGGAAGCTCTGTCACGGGTTATGGTATTGTTGAACAACGCGAGAATCGACTTCTCCATGGGGAGAATGGAGAAATTACGATCCCCAAAAAGGCATCTTTGCCCCAATCTTTGAAGAAAATTTATGATGGTCTGCAAAAGGTTATACGCCGTTGCTCACCGGACATTATGGCCGTTGAGGATCTCTTTTACTACAAGAATGCGAAGACCGCGCTAAAGCTCGGGCATGCCAGAGGGATAGCAATTCTAGCGGCAGTCAATGCAGACCTTGACGTATATGAGTACAGTCCGCTGGAGATAAAACAGGCGGTCGTGGGCTATGGGAGGGCCACGAAGAGTCAAACGCAGATGATGGTTAAAGAACTCCTGAACCTTCCGGAGGTTGTCTCCTTTGATGCCTCCGATGCCCTCGCTGTGGCGATCTGCCACATAAACTCCATAAGAATGAAAGACGCCTTGAGACAATCGAGATGATTGCACAGATTCAGGGAAAACTAGTTCATAAGTCTCCGGATTATCTCATCATCGATGTTAACGGGGTGGGTTACGAGGTTCATACCCCCCTCTCCACTTTTTACCAGCTGCCTGATATTGACAGCACTATCAGACTGAATACCTATACTCACATCCGGGAAGACCTGTTGCAGCTTTACGGTTTTCTTACAATGGTGGAAAAGGATCTCTTTCAACTCCTCATAGGTGTATCCGGCATAGGACCCAGGTTGGCGGTTAACATCCTTTCAGGAATTCCGGGAAGTGATCTCTGCGAGGCGTTATCAGAAGGAGACGTACGGAAATTATGCGCCACGCCGGGGATTGGCAAAAAGACAGCAGCGCGGATGGTGGTTGAGTTAAAGGACAAGATCGGAAGGGTGTCGCTTTCTGATGAACCTCCAGCTACCGGAAAAGGAGACCACAAAGAGATTGAGGCGGATGTTGTCTCTGCCCTTGTGAACCTCGGTTACAAAAAGGCTGCGGCGGAAAGGGCATTGGGAAAGGCCAAGAATTTCATGACAGGGGATACCTTTATCGTTGAGGACTTGCTCAAAGAGGCGTTAAAAGTACTGTCCAAATAAGGACCCCGTCGCTAAGAGCGTGTTTGAAAGGTCCGAGTCCTTGACACCTCTTCTTGACTATTTTGGAGTATACGATGATCGAACGGGATGTCGCGCCGGAGGGTCAGGAAGACGATGCTTACTACGATACCGGCCTTCGGCCGAAGTTGTTGGATGAATATGTAGGTCAGGAGAAGATTAAAGAAAACCTCAGGGTATTTATTGAGGCGGCAAGGGAGAGGGGAGAGGCCTTGGATCACGTATTGTTCTATGGTCCCCCTGGGTTGGGTAAGACTACCCTGGCTTACATAGTCTCCCAGGAATTGAATGTCAACATCAGGGCCACGTCAGGTCCTGTAATCGAACGTCCTGGCGATCTGGCGGCAATTCTCACTAACCTCCGGGAACATGACGTGCTCTTTGTCGATGAGGTTCACCGCCTTAATCACGTGGTTGAGGAGATCCTCTATCCTGCCATGGAAGATTATAAACTCGATATAATTATCGGGCAGGGGCCGAGCGCCCGGTCTATTAAACTAGATATTTCCAGATTCACCTTAGTTGGTGCAACAACAAGAGCAGGGTTACTCACATCCCCTTTGAGAGACAGGTTCGGGGTGATTGCAAGGCTTGATTTTTATTCTCATGACGAGCTTCAGACAATCGTTGAACGCTCGGCCAGGATCTTGGATGTCAAAATGGACCCCGCAGGCGCTATTGAGATCGCAAAGAGATCGAGGGGGACTCCCAGGGTGGCGAACCGTCTGCTTAGAAGGATTAGGGACTATGCACAGGTGAGAGCGGACGGTGTGATCACCGCAAAGGTGGCGAAAGATGCCTTGGAGATGCTTGAAGTTGATGACAAGGGGCTCGACAAGATGGATCGTAAGATTCTCCTGACCATAATCGACAAATTTGACGGCGGTCCTGTGGGGCTTGACACCCTATCCGCGGCAGTCAACGAAGAAAAAGATACCATTGAGGATGTGTATGAACCCTTTCTGATTCAACAGGGATATCTATCCCGCACCCCACGGGGCAGGGTGGTTACAAGACAGGTCTTTAAACACTTCGGAAGGACTTGCAAAGAGGATATGCAGGGAAGGTTGTTTTAGGTGCAAGGCAGAAGGCAGAAGCCAGAAGCCGCCGCGTTCAATTTGAATGTCTCCCTGGGGAAGTAAATGAATCCGCCCATGACAAACGCCATATTGCATGGTTCAATACTCACCCTTAAGCTTTTGGAAAGATTTATAAAGGCGGACATAAAGACAAAGGGTGAGGAAAATATACCTGAAAACCCCATCCTTTACGTGGTAAACCATTTTACCAGGGTAGAGACCTTTCTTCTTCCTTATATCATCAAAAAAGTAACGAAGAACATGCCTAATTCTCTGGCCGACTCATCGTTATTTAAGGGAAAGCTTGGAGATTATCTAAATGCCGTGGGCGCCATGTCCGTTGGCTCCGAAAATCGAAACGATATTATCGTAGGGGACCTCATTGCCGGAAGGAAAAACTGGGTTATCTTTCCCGAAGGGGCGATGATCAAGACAAAAAAGGTGATCCGTTCGCGGCACCTCGGGGTTCGCTACCCTGGGAGAGAGGGTCACATACATACGGGGTCTGCTTACCTGGCCATCCTTTCCGAGCTGTATAAGAGAACCATCAGATCCGCCCACAGAAAAGGAGATGACGAGAGGACCTCGGAGTTTCTTAAGAGGTTTTCCATTGAGGGACTCGATGACATCTCTCCAAAAGAGACGGTTATCGTCCCCACCAACCTTACCTATTTCCCAATAAGACCCGGGAAGAATATCATCCAGTCCCTCGCGTCGAGGTTCATCAAAGGGATACCGGAGCGTCTTGAAGAGGAGCTGGAGATTGAAGGGAATTTACTCTTTTCCGGATCTCACATCCACGTGACTTTCGGAAAACCGGTAATGGTAAGGGACTTCTTGGATCGTTACTACCTCAAGAAAAACAGACTCTTTTCTTTGTTGACGGACTATCAGAGAGGGCTTTTCTGTGGTGATGACCCGGCGCGCTTCAAACTGGCGCGGATCTCTCGCCGGTTGACTGACCACTTCATGGATCGCATCTATTCCATGGTAACCGTCAATATGGATCATCTCTTTTCGTTGGGCTTAGTATCGCTGAACAGGAAAAGAACATCGGACTATATCTTCAAATGTAAGCTTTTTTTGGCATCCGAAGAGATTAAAAAGAAGGGGTTTAACCTTGACCCCTTCCTCAACAGTCTCCTTATTGAACTTGTGGCAGACGAAAGAGACAGGGAATATAATGATTTTGAAGAGCTTGCCATAAAGGGAGGGATCATTGAAAAGGCGGATGACACTTATGTCATTGACAGCAAGAGGCTCGAAGCAAGTCATGAATTTCACACCGTACGACTGGAGAATACTGTCAGGGTCATAGCAAACGAGATAGAACATGTAAGGGATCTCCGAAAGATTATCCGGAAGGAATTCCGCCGTTCAGGGAAGAAGACCAGGTCAAGAATGGTGAGGTGCCTCTGCAGGTTTGACCAGGAGATGTTTGAAGAGGATTACGACAGGTACTATGATGTGGATCTCTCAAAACCTGAGCATATAGGGGCGCCCTTTTATCTAAGGCCGGGGAAATCACGGGTGGGGGTATTGGTCTGCCACGGATATTTGTCAGCGCCACAGGAGGTGAGGCCACTGGCAGAATACCTCGCCAAGTTTGGATATACACTCTATGGCCCGCGTTTGAGGGGACACGGCACATCGCCTTATAACCTGGCGGACGTTACATGGAACGATTGGTATGACTCCTTTAACAGGGGGTATGCTATCTTAAGGAATGCATGTGAGCGCGTAATCATCGGTGGGTTTTCCACGGGGGGAACCCTGGCGCTTTTGGCTGCTGCAAACAAGGAAGACAAGATAGGTGGTGTTTTCACTGTTAACGCTCCTCTGCAGCTCAAAAGCATCAAGACAAAACTCGTTGGCCCTATTCATTTCTGGAACGAAATCCTGGAGAGGTTCAAGATAGATGAGGGGAAATTGGAGTATGTTGACAGCTGCCCGGAGAACCCAGAGATCAACTACACAAAAAACTGCATCAAGGGAGTAAGAGAACTTGGTCTTCTCATGGACAGGACCAGAGAGCGTCTGGAACGTATCTCCGTGCCGACCCTTGT
>JAUXHQ010000181.1 GCA_030621455.1 Deltaproteobacteria bacterium | reverse complement strand
AAGTAAGCACACTGCGTACTTTCCGAGATCAATACCTCTTGAAAAACAGGTTGGGAGAAATACTGGTATCCCTCTATTATAGATACAGCCCTCTAATGGCAGATTACATCGTCAAACATAAAACACTGAAACCCCTCGTGAGGATAGGGTTGCTGCCGGTTGTATGGGTGGCTGCATTCTTGCTGAATATATCGTCAATACAAAAAGCGATTCTCCTGATTAGTCTCATGATCCTGCTTACAGGAGTGCTGCTCTCTATGAGAAGGAGAAGATTATTCAAGGTATAGGCGCTAATATTGGATAACTGCACAGGTCGTAACTTCTTGACTAAAAAAAATGCGTATTGATATGAAAAAGCGGATACTTACATATTCAGGATATCTCTTATTTGGAGCCCTTCTACTCCTGCTGCTTGTATATATGAGGTTCCCCCATGAAAAGACAAGGAAATGGATCATTACATCCTTTGAAAATAACTTTTCATACAACCTCACCATCAAAGACATACGACTCGTCTTCCCCAGTGGTCTGCACCTCACGGACGTAAAGATAACGACAGACGTCAAGAATAAAAACGTTCCGATCTTCCAGGCTAAGGGGGTGAGGGCAAGGCTTCAAGTACTCCCTCTTCTCGTGGGTCATCTCGACTTTAAATATACGATATATGCCTATGACGGTACTATAAGAGGGAAAGTAAAAATCAGACATGGGACAAAGACCAGGACGGCTTCCATTGCCTCCAGTATCAATGATGTTAACCTTTTAAAGTCATTGCCTTTAGATAAAAACCTTGGTTTTTATCCTTCGGGAAAGGTTGACGGTAAGTTAAAGGTAGTTGTAGAGGATTTCAATACGCCCGTACTCAGGGGAGACACCATCCTGACTGTTGAAAACGGAAAAATCAAAGGGATCAATATAAAGGGGATAAGAGTCAGGGACGTCTCTTACAATGGTATTGACTGTGCATTTGAACTTGTACGAGACAAGATGGACCTGAAGGAACTCTCCCTTCGTGGGGAAGATATCGAATTTAGTGTCGCAGGCGAGATCTTAGTAGGAAAGGAGATTGGAGAGAGTTCACTGAGACTGAGGCTAAAATTTAAACCGACAAAGGGATTTGAAAAAAAGTACCGCCTGGTCTTCAGATCATTCAAAAGGCTTAAGGATAAGAAAGGATACTTCTCTTTTCCCGTCAGGGGCACATTAGAAAGCCCTAAGATAACTGTGCCATAGCAGTATACCCTTTTTCACTCAGGTCGATTCGAAAGAAGCGATTTGAATCTTCGCATCAAGCGTTGATACGTCTCTCTTGTTGATCAAGATATCCAATTCCGTGACCTTAACGGGCTTTTTCGAGTTTTCTATATCGTATAGGAATCTAACTAGTTGTTCTATAGGAATCCTTGAAAGCTTGATCTCCATTGAATTTTCCAAATAGCCCTCGCCTTTGGACTTGCCTAACGGCTTCATATACCGGATGTTTTTCTTTAGCCCGGCTTTTTCCGCCAGGCTTTCCAGATATGAAAGCGTGACAGTTCCTTCCCCTTTTCCCACTCTCCTGGCTGTTTGACGCCCACTTCTCTTTAGGGCATCGTATTCATTCTTCAGTTGAATGATCTCCGCCAATTCCTGTTCCTTTTTAGGTATTATCCTGTCGAGGAGGTCTAACCTGTCCAGAACAGGAGAAACCACAAACTGAAACACGAAAAAGAAAGCCAACAGGGCCGCTCCACTCGCAACCATTATCTTTTCACGTCTGTTAAGTCTTTTCATTCTTTTCACACCTAATCAGCTATACTCATCCTGAGATCAAAACTCACAACCCCCCTGCGGGTACTCATCTTTGCATCCTTTATCTCGATCTTCTTGAATAATTTCGACTCCTTAAGTGAAGAATTCATCTTGTCGACGGTATCGAAGGAATTGGCCTCTCCTCCGACACTGATATGCTCACTATTCATCTTCATCTTCGTTACCTTAATCTCTTTTCCTGCAGGTATCCTCACGCTAATCTCCCTCAAAAGGTCCAAAAAGGCAGTGCTTCCGTGTAACCCGTTAAACGACGTGCTTCTGGACTTCTCTTCACGTATCCCGTTTTTCATCTGTTGTATTTCATTTACTATGTTTTTTACATTGGGGAAGGTCCTGACAAAAACCTGCCGTATCTCTGTCTTGATCCCCGCGTACCGCTTTTCCTTAAGGTACAGGTTGGTTAACAGATTGCCCATAGTCAAGGAAAAGACGAGAAGCAATCCTACAAGAATGAAGGTTAAATCTCTTGTAACATCTGCATACTTCTTTTTGAAGCTATACTCCTCTTTTCTGAAATTTACCCTGGAATCTCTTCTCTTGGCGCCACTGAGGGCGAGACCGAGGGCGCCGGCCATAATGGATTCGTCATTTGTTTCCATGTCACCCATGGAATTTGGAAGATCCTGCAAAGGGGTGAACAGGGATGTCTTAATGCCAAGTTCTCGTTCAAAATACTTGTCAATATTGCCAATATTTGAAGTTCCGCCTGTCAACAGGATTTCCGTAATATTTTCATCTGAAAAGAGAGTTTGATAGAAGGAAAATGAAAGGTCTATATCCCTCTTCAACATGTCAAGGACATCGACGATTACCCGAGACATCGTGAATTTTGCGCTACCCCCTTCGACTGTTTCATACCTGTCTTCAAGATGTTCAAGTGAGATTGTCCCTTTCTTTCTCTTGAGTTCCTCTGCGGTGTCCCGGGTTATTGACAACTCTTCCGATATTGCCCTGCTTATGGCCTCTCCTCCCACCGGTATGCTCCTGACAAGTCTAAGGACCCCCCCTCTCACAATACTTACAGAAGCCTTTTCTGCACCGATATCAATAATGGAAACTGTCCCGTCTTTTCGGTCGTCTCCCATGGCTTCCAGGCAATAGAAGGGTGAGGACGAGTCTATATCGATAATCTCCGGTTCTATAGAGGCCCCCTTCATTACATCCAGGTGCCATTCTACAGCCTCCTTTGGGGCAGCCATTACCAACAAGTCCATCCCATCTCTCGACCTCTTGTCCACAACGGAGAAATCGACCAGTATATCATCCGGAGGAAAAGGAAGAACAGATTCCACCTCATACTTTATTACCTGACGTACTTTATTAAGGTTTGGGAAGGGAAGCCTTAGATTTCGTACCGCTATGGAGTTGCACGATACGGAAGATACGAAGACATCCCCCTCCATGGACACCTCATCCAGCATATTTCTTATCTCTTCGGACAGAGCAGCCACAGGGTCATCTGACTGGTTGCCGCTCCTCTTTTTCTTAGCGAACCCCGTCACCATAAGACCTTTTAATCCGCTGGTTACCTGAACGGCCTTTATGGTATCTGTTCCTACGTCCAGACCTACGATCCTGTGGGGAACTAAAAAACGCATCGTTTACTCCACAGCCCAGTAGGAGATCTTCATAGCCATTCCGCCTCCCCGGCTTATTATGGTCCTGATCCTTTTTTGTGCAGTGTTCACCTCTCCCACCGCCTCCACGGAAAAGAAATCGGTCTTAACGGTTATTTGGCCCTTTATGTCTTCATATATCTCGCTCATCTCGTCCACATTCTTGAGATCGGATTTGTTTTCATATGCCTCTGTTGCCCTGTAATCTATTATACTCTGAGCCATATCCTCACTTATGGGAGAGATCCATTCATCATCCTGCCAATAACCCAACGTCTGCAAGACCAGTGAATCTGCGGTATTGATATTTATCTTGCCGTCAGAGTGAACGGTCAGGAATTCCCCTATGCCCTTATGCTCCTTGGTTCCGTAAAATATCTCCTCTGTTATCCCCTTAATCATTAGTAGTTCCGAAACAGTCTCCAGGGAGCTGTCTTTGCATGGATAAGGGTTCTCTATACCCTGATAGTAATCATCTTCCGCACCGACGGGTCTGGTGTCATTATCCGCGTCAATCCAATCTCCTATGCTATCCATAATGTCCGTATCAATCTCCAATAACGCAAGGAGTCTGATCAACTGCTGTGAACTTGTCGAACCTTCGTTTGCCACCTTATTGATATTTATCCTGCCGCTTTCATCAACAATAGAAACGGTCATGTTTCCTTCCCCGAGATACTCTGAGTAAATCGAGGGAACCCTGGTAAGCTCTGCAAATGTACCCCAGTCCTCAGATGGGGCATCATAGTCATTATCGTCTTTTCTCAGGATGGCCATAGCAGCATTAACCCCCGCTTTTGCTATATATAGGGCCCTGTTCTCATCCCTGATATTGGCGGCAATAGTGATGTCGACCCTCATCAAGTAGTTGAACTCCACGACCATCACACAAAGGATCGTGATGACCAGTAGTGTGAGGACGAGGGCAACACCGCTCTCCCTTGCCTCAGTGCCTGGCCCGGCCACTTGACATCTCGAGATAAACCTGTGTGGAAAAATCGAGCATCCGTTCATTCTCATCTTCCATAGTCAGTATGATCTTCACCATCCTGGGGAGACTATTTCTGTCATCAGAGTACCATTCCTCCGACTCTTCCCCCTCACCATCATAGTACTTGAAATCCAGGCCCTTTATACGGTCTGTCAGTTCCAGGGCAACCCCTCCTTTGTCTGTCTCATCATCTATGCTGTCATCCTCTCTTCTGAAGAGCAGAAGCTCATCCGTCTCCGGGTCGGTCTCCATATAATACCCTACCTCACACAGACCCGTCCCCTTCAAACCTTGTCCGAACTGCAGGTTAGATGTGGAGATAAAATTGAGAACGTCCCGGGACATACCCTCCGTCTCTCCATCTTCTCCTGTGAAGCCGAACTTGATGTCCTCCGGATCTACATCTTTGGGAGGGAAAGCGCAGCTTATATCTTCGGCCATCCTATGCAAACTCAGCCTGGCGATCTGATAAATATCACTCCTTTCACGACAGGTACTTATGGACCTGGCACTGCCAGCAAAAGAACCATAGAGAATAGTTAGAATTATAGAAAGGATGGTAATGGCAACCAATATCTCCACCAGTGTAAAACCCTTGA
>JAUXHQ010000238.1 GCA_030621455.1 Deltaproteobacteria bacterium | reverse complement strand
ATAGTCGCAAAACATAATTTGCCCTGACTTATTGAGAAGTTACAGAATGTAGCATTAACTCTCAGTAACTCAAGGTTTTTCTCTGTTTTCGGTCAGACACTCAATAAGTAATTGAAGTAAGGACGTCGTACTGAAAAATTAGCCGTCATGCATGGAAGACAGGGCCGGAACACCCTGTCTTTTTTGGTCTCCATGCATGACGCAAGCCTTTCATCCTAACCATAGGGGTAACTCACCCCTTTCTTAAATCCTGTCTTTTCTGGGCTTGTAAACCAGCCGTGGTAAGAGCGTTATGTATTGGCCAGCCCTGAAACCATATTCCTCAAGAAAAGTCTCCATCGGCAGCAGTCTGCCATCCCTGTGTTTTGCTTTGACAATTTTCCCCTTTTTCTTGTCTATCTCCCATCCATGCTCTTCAGCAAGCAACCTTAACAATTTAGCCTTCTTTGTTGTTGGGATCTCTATTTCTTTTCTTATATACATATGCCAGTCATCAGGCATCACACCAAATTTCTTCTTATAGTAATTCATAAAGAGATCGAACTTGTTTTGCCTGGCGACCTCCATCTCCTGGAATACGAAACCCAACTTCGGGACTAATGCAAGGGCCTCCTCCACCGTCTCGACAGGCATTATCATGTGCTCGGGCACCGGGTCAACCTCCCTCTTCTCTCCCGTGTTACCGTGAAGAGCCCACCACTTGCTTCGATCATACTTGTTGCCCATGAGATACATTTTGAATTTGAAGCCTTCAGGCCCCACAATTACAGGGGTACCAACCCTTGCATGCCCCAAGGCCAAGTTGTATAACAACTCTGAGGCAGCCCCCCATATAATGAGGGCGCTTGAAAACCTCAATGTAAAATCAGACTGCATCGAAAAGGTAGCCCTGTACGGACATCTAAACCCCATATACCCTACCTTATAAAAAGTGGTGTTTAACACGTGGGATTGGGCCAGACAGCCGCCAGTATTTACAAGACACCTGGGGTTCTGAAGGGCGGGGTACATTTCGTACATGGATTTACCTGTCTTTTCATCCCTATATCGAGCAACCTCAGATGCCACACAACCACCAACACTGACCACATAATTGTTAGAGACAAATTCGTTGGCCATGTAAGCCACATCCATTTCGGAACCCTTGGTGCCACCACAGCCAATTATTCCGACAGTGACAGGGGCTGAAAAAACCGTAATGGCCCAATCCCTTACCTCCAGGTTACTGAATGTCCCCCTTCCTGCTCTCATGAGCGACTTGTCCTCTTTCATGGCCTTTTCTGCAGAACCGAGCACAAGGTCTATTATGGGAATATCCTGGGGACAGGCTTCTTCACATCTGCCGCAGTAAATGCTCTGACTATAAAGTTCACACACCTTGGTAAGATCGCCACCTGCTGCGGCCCTCAATGCTCCACCTATATCCAGGCTATTAGGACACGCCCTGAAGCAGGCATCACATCCATCGCATTTCCCTGCCTCGCTCTTTATGTCCTCTTCGGACAAGAGATAGTTCGCCTTCCTTTTTGCTTTTACCTTTTCAACTATCTTGAAGGCTACCTCAGCAGCCTTTTCCGGAGTCGTAACCAGGACGGCATCGAGGCCACTCAATATTTCATTTGCTATGTCATCAACGCTATCGGGGGCTCTGTCTACCAATCCCATATTCTGTTTAAAACTGGTGGCAATAACTTTCGTATCAGTCCTCGCCGCTTCTTCCAGGACATTCGTCGTGCAGCAGGTGTCGCTTATTACCAAGACATCCGCTATACCCGCCCTGAGAACCCTACTGGTTTTTACAGGGGTGGTAAGGATCTTAGCCTTGTCATAGAACCTGGCCAGATCATGCCCAACAGATCCTATACCGCAGATCTCTATCTTGTCTTCCATGCCATTCTCTTTTAAGAGGTTTACCACGTGCCATGCAGGTAAAAAATCGAACCCCAGAAATACTATGACCGGTTTGTCTGTGTCCGCCACCCCCATACCTGTCTGAATATTTGCTTCAGGCCACGATGGAAGCTCTGCCAATGCTTTATCCGCAGACCAGCAGAAATCGAAGAAAGCGTGTTTGAGAAATTCAGTAACATCCATTGTCGCCAGCAGCAGTGTCCCCCCGTGAAGAGCCTTTGATCCCAGGTCTACGGCATTGCCCTCGCCCCCCCCGCTGGCGGATGCAAGGAGTTCCGCTAGTTGATCCTCTATATATGTTAACACTTTGTTGGCTTCACCGAGGTTCGTGGGCGTAAATCCCACGAGTGCATTGACATTCATCATCCCGTAAGCAACATTCTTTCCCCATTCAAGCTCAGCATCTTCTCCATAATCTCTCAAGCAATAATTGAGAAGGTCCCTTCCAGTGGAGAGATGAATGGCCAGGCCCCTGCACGAAGCCCGCAGGGCCAGTTTTGCCTGATATGCCTCCAAACCTAAGCCGCATATCCCCTTCAGTTTATCCAGATCACATGGTCCCAGATAACAGTCCGTGCAGGTTTTCTCGATATTTGTATAGAGTGGCGGATACCTATCCAATAAATTTTTGTCCCATTCAGCTAAATCCGTAGCATGAGCATAGGGCGTTAGCCAAACCTTGATTTGATTAAGGAGATTTTCAGCCCAAGTAGTTTCAATACAATCCTTAACCAGGTCTTCTACCCCCCTTATATCTCTCACTGTTGTGCTGATATCAACTTCGGTCTCCCCTACCCTGGCGACCTTCTTTTCTTCTTTCCCCATAAGTTCCCTCCTAAAATTTCAGGTTTTCTCGGCATCAAAACACATTCTCTAACCTGCTGTCTATCACCTCCAAACAATGCAAAAAGCCCATAAACTAATTTGGGTTCATGTATTAACCTGGTTAGGCAACGATCCCTTCCTTGGCAAATCAAAACCGGATAAAAGGGGATCCTTCACTTCATGTTCGGGAATGCTTAGATGAGTTCACACAACTGCAGTTTGAACGATAGCGAGAGGCAGGCTACGTGAAATGCGGTCTACGTGGAGGGAGATTAGGTCTGTAAGATCAGCGCGCTAAATCTCTTCCTGGCTAAAATCTATATAGATCTTCAAGGCAATACCATGTAGTCTATATCGTATGTGGTTCCGGAGGTATCTTATCTCCGTTATCCTCAGTGGAACAGTTATGAGGATGTCGTTACATAATTTCCTTTCGTGACGAATTGATCTTTGCTGATTCTAAGTCACTCTTTCCCTTATTACTTCGATTCTAATACATTATATTCTATTGTCAATGAAAATATTTCGAGCTGTTCAGTTATACAAATCCAGCGTCTTGAAGTGTCTCCTATGATTCAGTCATCAGGGTTGTGTTAAGCGCCGGCTGCTTGTTTCGTTTGCTTGTTATACGTAAGAACCTGGCAACATACAAAATATTCATACGAGACTAGTCATCCCATTTCACATACGGCCTTATGCCAGAGTGTAATTCATAAGAAGCAAACGAAACAAGCAGCCGGCAAGCGGTAGACTTGCCCAACTGCACAGGTCGAAAAATTTCGAGCTGTGCGGTATATATAGCCTTTAGGTATTGGCCGTTAGCCTCTGGATGAAGCGGTTGGCCTTAATCAGCATGACGGGTCATC
>JAUXHQ010000174.1 GCA_030621455.1 Deltaproteobacteria bacterium | reverse complement strand
AGCCAACAGCTCGCCCGAAGGGCGCTAACTAGAAGTTACTAATGTCCTCCAGAAAACGAAATATCATATTCATCTCATTCTTTGTGCTCCTGCTCCTTGCAGTGGCATCTGTTTTGTTCCTCAATAACTTCCTGCAAAACCCGTCTATCCGTCGCTATATATTGAGCGAAATATCTTCGGCTATCGGGCATGAGGTTCACACAAGCAAGATACAGGTTAACTTGTGGGGTGGCCTCGGGATTGGCGCCGATGATTTCGAGGTGAGACCTGGGTCTGGTATTCAAAGAATTACTGCGTCAAAAATCGCTGTCTCTCTTGATGCACGAAAACTCATTAAAGGAAAAATGGTTCCCACGCGCGTTTCCCTCTTTAGTCCCAGGGTTGAACTGGTAATGGAGGATAGCGGGCACATTTCAAAAGGCCTAAAAGGCCTCGATTTTGTGGGGCTGTTGGGAAAAACGTTGGCGGGATTTCAGTCCGTTCGATTGAACGACGGACAGATTTCCATCAGAGGTATCTCCATTGTGATTGAAGAGCTTAACGCTGATATATGGCGGAAATCAGGAGCCCCGACTGAAATTGGGTTTCGCCTCCGTGCAAAGGCAGGATTCAGGAACGAGAAGGTCCCCTTTATAGTGAGAGGGACCATTGCACAGGAGGTGACGGCAGAAGACAATATCGTTGCAGACATAACCCTAAAGACAGAGGATGTCCCGTTATCGTGGATACCCTGGCCTGTGTGCCTGCCTGTGAGCAGCGGGCATGCGAGAGCCCTTGTGAAATTCAAGACAAAGCTGAATGGGTCGATATCGGCCGAGGGGAAGATCACTGCAAGGGACCTCTCTTTCCGCATTGATCAGAAGGAAAGAACAAAGGGTTATCTTCTGCCGCATCTCTCTCTCGACTTTCAGTCACTATACTCCGAAAGGGTCTTGCAGCTCTCTTCCTTGCTGCTGAAAGCCGATGACATCTTCCTCAAAGCGGATTCCGAGCTTGATTTTCGATGCAACCCGGACTTCCATCTGGCCCTGCACCTTTATGGCCCCCCTATGCCTCTCGATACCTTTAAGAAGATCTTCCCGACCCCTCTCCTGCCGCAGTGGTTTGAAACCCGATTATTCCCCATTTTCAGGGGTGGGAAGGTACGTACCGACCTCTTTTCTCTGAATGGACCCATCGATCAAATCAAGTCCTTGAACCTGCCCGAGAACGCAGGCATTCTCTCATTGCGACTGACGTTCATCAATACGGAAATGCTTGAAGAGGGGAGTTTCTTGCCCCTCAGGGATGTCTCAGGAGAACTGAGTATTGAGAAGGGATCTCTCCTAATCTCAGGGGCAAGGGCCGATCTTGTTGGTTCTGTTATCAACGATTTTTCTCTGAAGATCCCCAGCCTTTACGCAAAGCACCTCTCATACTATGTTTTAGCGGATGGCACCTTTGAGCTTGATGACCTGAAAAAACAGGCCCAATTAGACCTCACCCCTTTGAACCTGCGTAACTGGTGTCAGGGGCTCGAATCCGTATCCGGTAAAGTACACGCAAGGATTCACGCTGAGTACAATGATAGATGGAATTATCCCATAATGCAAAAAGGTGATTTCCGATTTGAGGGTTGTTCCATCATTCATAAAAAACTATCTTTACCCATCTACCCGGATAAGGCAAGGTTATGGTCCGAAGAAGAAAAGAAGCAGGGGTTTCAGGGCACAGGCCTATGGGGTAAATCCTGGTATAGCGTCTCTGGGTCAGCAGGGGTTTCAGGGGAGAGACTTGACCTGAAAGTGGTTGCACGGGCAGATATGAATGAGGTCATGGCCCGTTTCTGTCAGGTTTATCAAAATGAGATGGATCAATTCCCCGTGAAATTTCACAAACCTATAGACTGCCGGTTCTCTTTGATACGGGAAGATGGGCTATGGTCAAGTCAAGGGGAAGTTGACCCTGAAGGGATCACCATTGACACACCTTCTATTGCCGTGGATCTTCCGGGCACGGGAAACAGTATACACTTTAAGGTTGATCTTCTCCCCGGAGAAAGAATCAATCTCAGGTATTTTCTATGTTCTTTGGGAGGGTCTTCCTTCAGTCTATCCGGTTCTTACGATTTGAAGGATGAGGAATCCCTAAGCCTAAACCTCTCTACCGGATCACTCGCACTGGAAGACCTGGGGGTTCGAATCAAGGAGACGAACTCACCGGTGAAGGGAACCATACGGTGTGGATTTGAGGTCAGTACCTCTGTGAGAAACCCTGAAGAAACCTGGGTGACTGGAGAGGTGGAAGCCGTCGACCTCTCATTTTCCTTGAATGCTATGCCTTCACCTCTTAGAGACGGTGAGATCGTACTGAGGTTTTCCGGGAAAGAAGTCTCTTTTAAATCCCTGGGATTTCGAGTGGGTCATAGCGATGTCCGAATTAAGGGCCGTTTGGAGGGATGGGACAGGGTCATTGGAAGGCTCACCCTCGACAGCGAATACCTGGATCTTTCCGATTTCCGGAAGAAGAAGCCCGGCTTACTTCCCAAGGAAATGAGTTCTGATTTGAGTGCTTTCATAGACAGATCCGACCTGGAATTGAAGCTAAAAGTCATCAAGGGCCGATGGAAGAATATGGTCTATGGCCCGATGGAAGCAGAGTGTGCCTTCCGGTCCGGACATTTCCACGTGGAGAGGGCCAGGGCCAAAGCAGGGGATGGTTTGTTGCTTGTCAAGGGTAATGTGAAGACCGGAAAGACCCCTGAATTAGCTTTTGCAAGCTACATCAAGCTTACAGGCGATCCTTTGAAGGCCGTGCTAAAAAACCTCAACCTTGATAAATACCTCGATGTTACCGACGCTCTCCTGACCACGGATAAACCTGTTTTTATGAAGGGGAGGAATAAGGAGGAGCTTATCTCAAGCCTCACAGGGAGCGTGAACGTCCTTCTGGAGAAGGGCAAGATAATGAGGTCTCATGTTATCTACAAGATCCTGGAATTTCTAAGCCTCAAGAGTATCGTCACGAGAAAACCTACGGACCTTTCAAAAGAGGGGTTCTATTTTGACGGCATTGAAGGTCACGCCTCCCTCAATGCGGGCGTCCTTGAAGCCACTGACATCGTCATGAAGAGTCCCGTATTCAACTCCGTGGGCAAGGGAATGATCGATCTGAACAAGAAGGAAGTGGATCTAGACCTGGGGGTGGCGCCCCTCGGCACACTTGACTCACTGGTCAGCAGAATCCCGATCGTAGGCTACATCTTGACAGGAAAGAATAAAACGCTCCTCACCTTCTACTTCAAGGTAACAGGGACGCTACAAAAACCCGAAGTCCGGTACGTCCCCTTCGACAGGATTCCAAAGAGCCTGCTGGGGTACTTCAAACGTCTCTTCCTTACACCGGCACATCTTTATGAGAAGATGTTGGAGATCAAGGGGTACTTTACTGAGAAGCCTCCACCGAGGTCTGTTGAAGAACTCGAATTCAAGATGCCGCAAGAACCCCGGCAGGAGTAACTCGACAGAAATCCCTGCCAAGTCAGAGTAACTTCGTAAGCTCCAACCTGTCCCCCCCAATGGCTGCGTTCTCTTCGAGTGCACCCTGGGAGCCCAGGACCGCGACCAACCCCTTTTCCCGGACTTCGCCGAGCACCTCGCCGAAATCTCTGAAATGCTCCACAGTGGTCGAGAAAACCTCCTCGCGTATTCGCTGGCGGCCAGCATCATCATCACGGCTCATATACCGCAACAGGGAGATATACCCCTTGGCATCGGGAAGCATGTGCTGGTCGATATTCCCGATAACCCCTATGATGCTCTTCGTGAGTTCTTCGTCGCTGAGGTCGATATTCCTAAGGTAGTCTGCGGTTTCATCATAAACATCAAGGGTCTTCACAAGGTTGGGATCACGGTAAGAAACAAAGGTGAAAATACCTGAAAAGCGGTCGAAGATACTCGATGCGCCATACGCGCCTCCTTGCACCCTGATCTTATCCCAGAGCCACGCGGTGCGGAGATAGTGGCCAATTACTAGGGTGGAGCCGTGAAACCGATACCCCCCTCTATAGAGGTTGGCGCCCTTCCCCACATAATTTACCTGAGACGGGACCACCAACCCCTCAAAGCGCGGCATCTTTATGGGGTGCCAGGATTGCTTTTCAACCGGCGACTCCGGAAATCGTGTGAGGAATTCCGTAACACTGGGCTGTATGCTTGACCATCCTTCACCATTGAGGGTCACGTTAAGGATCATCCCCTTTCTGTTGACCAGCAAGCTTCGTATCTCCTCAAGGATCTTGAGAACGGAAGACCAGTCATCATCAACAGCAGTAGCGAGTTCCCGTAAAAAGAAAAGGTAATTGACCCCTCTCATCTCCTCGGCCACCCAGTCAGCCTCGCTGAAATGAGCCCTCAGCCTCAAGTTTACGACATGATGCCCTTCAGGCACAATGCTGTGTTCCTGTCTTGCCTTTTCCTCAAGGACCATCTGTCTGAAACGTTCCTGGTCGTTAAATCGAGGCTCAAAGAGAACATCGGATAAGATGTTGAGAAGTTCACCTGCCTTGGGAAGCATGGCCTTTCCGCTCAGCATGAGCTGAACGACACTCTCAGTATTGTCCTTGGCAGTGGACGTGACTGTCCGTGGGTGAATACCCCCTGTTTCTCTGCTGATCCTCTGGTTAAGTCTCACGTAGTCCTCTCTTTGTGTCCCCATCTCCAGAAGGGCTCGTCCAAAAAGGGGCACATACCGGAGATATTGCTGCGGCAGACAGTGCAGATCGAAACCCACATCGAGGTAGAGGATCCCGTTGGTCTCTATATCATGATAGAGGACTTGCGTTCCCTCCTCTCGGAGGACATCCAATGGGATGAGTTTGTTTTCCTTTTCAATGTCTTCGAGTTTGAGGAAGGGGATTGTGGCAAGGGCCTCCGGAGGATCGGGGGTTTCCTGCAGCTCCTTCAGCCTTTTTTCATCTTCGACAACATTGCTTATGTCCGCGTAACTCATCTCTGCCCGTACCTGAGACAAACGCCCACGCTCCTCTTCCTGATCCCTTTCTCCAAGCCGGGGATCCGGTTTGAGGGTAAGGGTCGTTCTGTGGGGGTTATTGATAAGGAGGCGATCGATAAGAGACTCAAAGAATCGCTCTCCTGAGTTCACCCTGGCT
>JAUXHQ010000236.1 GCA_030621455.1 Deltaproteobacteria bacterium | reverse complement strand
GGTTCTCCATGAGGCATTTGGCCTGGGGGAGGAGAAGGAAACCTGAGATGAGAGAGATCAGAATATATGATACGACCCTGAGGGATGGAACCCAGGCTGAAGATGTGTCTTTTACAGTTGAAGACAAGATCAGAATTTCTCAGAAACTGGACGAGCTGGGAGTTCATTATATCGAAGGTGGATGGCCGGGGTCAAACCCTAAAGACATGAGGTTCTTCCGAGAGGTCAGGGACATCCATTTGAGCAACAGCAAGATGGTTGCACTCGGCAGCACTACAAGAAAAGGCACGCCCCCTGAAAATGATAGAAATATAGAAGCGTTGGTTAATTCTCATACACCGGTAGTTGCCGTAGTCGGCAAGACATGGGACCTCCACGTTAGGGATGCGCTGAGGATTTCCCTACTTGAGAACCTGGAAATTATCAGTAGTTCACTGCGATTCTTGAAATCACACGTCGAGGAAGTCTTTTATGATGCCGAACATTTTTTCGATGGTTACAAGGCCAACCCCGAGTATGCCGGCAAGACTCTCCAATCAGCGGTGGATGCAGGGGCAGACTGCATTACTCTATGCGATACCAATGGTGGGACTATGCCTTTTGATATAGAGAAAATAGTGGGAGAGATCCGGGAGGAGATAGGCATACCGCTTGGGATTCATACCCACAACGATTCAGAGATGGCCGTAGCCAATACCGTGCTTGCAGTCCAATCCGGGGTTGAATTGGTACAGGGCACTATCAACGGGTATGGGGAACGGTGTGGAAATGCCAACCTCTGTTCGGTGATCCCCGCTATAAAGGTAAAGCTGAAGATCAATTGCATATCCGGTGAGCAAATGGGGCGGCTTAGAGAAGTGTCGCGGTTCGTCGATGAACTGGCGAACCTTCGTCCCAATAAACATCAGCCATATGTGGGTGATTCCGCCTTTGCCCACAAGGGTGGTATACATGTGAGCGCTGTCAAGAGAAACCCCGAGACATATGAGCATATCAGGCCTGAATTGGTGGGGAACAGGCAAAGGATTCTGATCTCAGACCTTGCAGGCAAAAGCAATGTCCTGTCAAAGGCTGCTGAGTATGGTATAGACCTCAAAGACGATAGTCCATACATCCTTGAGATCTTAGAAGAGATGAAAGAACTGGAGAATCAGGGCTATCAGTTTGAAGGGGCTGATGCATCCTTTGAGATCTTTATGAAGAAGGCCATCGGAGCCAAGAGAAAGCACTTTGACTTGATAGGCTTTCGTGTGATAGATGAAAAGGCAAGTGATGATTCCCCGCCTCTCTCCGAAGCAACCATAATGGTTAGGGTAGGTGGTACGATCGAGCATACGGCGGCCGTGGGAAATGGTCCTGTCAATGCCCTCGATAATGCCCTTAGAAAGGCCTTGGAGAAATTCTATCCGGAGCTCACAACTATGGAATTGATAGACTATAAGGTCCGGGTACTCTCCACAGGAGAGGGGACAGCCGCCAAGGTCAGGGTATTGATAGAATCAGGTGATCAAGAAGACAAATGGAGTACGGTGGGTGTTTCCCAAAATATCATAGAGGCCAGTTGGCATGCCTTGGTGGATAGCATAGACTACAAGCTATTGAAAGGCAACAAGGATGGGTGACAAGCGTCAAAGACACTCCGGAAGAAATCAACAACTGATTATTTTCTTTGGCGCTTTGTTCCTCTTCATCTACCTTATCCACAGACAAAACGATCCCGAATCAGGTAATCGTCTTGGAGTTATTGGGAAGAGAGTTGTTAGTTATGTCGAGGTTTCAGGTGAGGTAAGAAATCCTGGCATTTACGATTTCCATGGCGTCGTTACCGTATATGACGCAATCGAAAGGGCCGGAGGTCTCACAGATGGTCTTTTCATTGACAAGACCGTTTGCTCTGAAAGACTGGACAGCGGGCAATGGGTTTCGGCCGAGAGGATATCAGGAAAAACAGGAAGGGTGGTGATAAAGAAGATGGCCCCGAAGGAATTTATCATCCTTTCCATTCCCATAGATATCAACACATCCACTCGGGAAGAACTCACGGCAATCCCCGGTTTGGGGCCGAGCATCGCCGGGGCTATTATCAACTACAGGGAAAAGAAGGGAGATTTTTCTGCTATGGAGGAACTGAAGGCTGTAAAAGGTATCGGCAAGGTAAAGTATGAGAGGATAAAAGAGTATGTTGTCATTAATTGAAGGAGGTTATGTCTTATGATGGCTGAAGCAGATTCAAAAAAGGTCTTATGTGAGCCACCGAAGTCCCGGTTGCCCGTTGAGTCGCCACTCTGCCCTGGTTGTCAACATGGGGTCATTGGAAGGATATTGTGTGAGGTTATCGATGAATTGGGGATTCAAGGAGATACCATCTGTATTGCCGGTGTTGGTTGCCACGCCATGATGTTATTCACCACAAATGTAGACTTTGTTCAGGCCCTTCACGGTCGGGCCCCGGGCATAGGAACAGGTGTGAAAAGGGGCCTAAACGGGAAAAAGATTGTCTTCACAGTCCAGGGGGACGGGGACCTGGCGTCCATCGGAATGGGGGATATTGTACACGCCGCCATAAGGGGGGAGAAACTCACTGTCATCTTCTGCAATAACTCGGCATACGGGACCACCGGTGGCCAGATGGCCCCTACCACCCTCGTGGGACAATCCACCACCACTAGTCCAGATGGACGTCAGTATGAGAGCGCCGGGTTTCCGGTTCATATCGCAGAAATGCTGGCCACTTTTCCAGGGGTCGCCTATTCCGCCCGATGTGCTGTGAACAGTCTGGCGGAGTATGCAAAGACTAAGAAGGCCCTCAAGACCGCATTTCAGAAACAGATTGACGGTGTCGGTCTTAGTATAGTGGAAATACTGTCGGCCTGTCCTCCAGCCTTGAAACGCAACCCCGTCAAGGCGGTGGAGTGGATCCAAGAGCATATGATGGCTGAGTTTCCCCTGGGCGAGTTTAAGAACGTGGATGAGACCCTTCCGGCGTATACCTTTAAGGGGTCTTAAGCCGGCATATTTCCCAGTAAGATGCCGGAGGAGGTACTCTTTTTTATATATGGATTCAGAAAACGAAAGGAGATAAAAAAACCATGATTGAAGTAGTAATCAACTCTGAGTGGTGCAAAGGCTGCGGTCTTTGTGTCCACTTTTGTCAACAAGACTGTCTCTCCATGGGTAGCGAGATCAATGCGAAGGGTTATTCATACCCTGTATTCGGCAATGAAGAAGAATGTAACGGTTGTACTGCCTGTGGGAAGTTGTGTCCTGACCTGGCTATAAACATATACAAGTATAAGGACGTTTAGGGTTATTGGCTCAAAGATAGTCGGTATTCAGGATTCGGTGCGATCCGAAAGATTGTATACCACCTTTAGAAAATTTCCAAAGGTGTGGCCTAAAACCCGATAGAGGGGAGGTAAATAAATGGGAAAGAAGATCTTGGTTAGCGGAAATGAGGCCATAGGATACGGTGCAATATATGCGGGATGCACCCATTATTTCGGGTATCCTATCACGCCTCAGAATGAGGTGATAGAGTTTTTTGCCAGAGAGTTTCCGAAGATTGGAAGGAGCTTCCTCCAGGCGGACAGTGAGGTGTCGTCAATAAACATGGTCGGTGGGGCTGCCGCCGCCGGTGTAAGGGCCATGACCACTACCGCAAGCAC
>JAUXHQ010000266.1 GCA_030621455.1 Deltaproteobacteria bacterium | reverse complement strand
GATGACGGTTTTCAACATATGAGGCTTAAAAGAGACTTAGACATTCTTCTGGTCGACTCCGGGGGAATATCCGCCGATAATTATCTCTTGCCGAGGGGGACACTGAGAGAACCGGTGGAGAACCTAAAGCGAGCGGATGTTTTTCTCGTTACAAGGGCGAGAAATCTTGAGGAATACAGAGAGATAAGCCGCACCATAAGAGGCGTAAAAGAGGGCGCCAAGATCTTTTGTGGTCATTTCCAGGCCAGGCATCTGATAAACCCATCCGGAGAAACGAAAGAGTTGGATTACCTGAGGGGCAAAAGGGTGTTGGCCTTTTCCGGGATTGCCAACCCGGAATACTTCACTATGTCATTGAAGGACCTGGGCGCTACAGTAGTGGCGGAACTAAATTTTCCTGACCACCATTGGTATTCGTCAAAGGATTATCAGAGGATAGAGGAAAGCGCAACAAGAGTCAATTTTGCTGTGACTACAGAGAAGGATATGGTGAAGATAGACAGTTCCTGCCTTGACAATCTGGAGATATTTGCCCTCAGTATAGAATTACGTGTGGATAGAGAGGAAGAGTTCAAGGAGTTTTTACTGGCAAGGGTGGGCAAGGCGGACTTGAAAGGGCAGGATCATAAGACGCGGTAATAGAGCTTAGGATGAATATTGCTGTCTTTATGGATAGGGATGGGACCATAAATGAAGAGAGGGGTTATCTAAAGACCCACTGCGATTTAAGCATATTGCCTGGGGCTGTGGACGCTATAAGGCTCATCAACAAGAACCGGATCAAAGCAGTTGTTATTACTAACCAGTCGGGGGTGGCAAGGGGATATTTTTCTGAAGAGGTTGTCGAAAGGGTGCACATGAAGCTGGAGGAGTTGTTGAAGGAAAAAGGCGCCTACCTGGATGGCATATATTACTGTCCACATCACCCCGATTTCGGCCCTCCTGGGTATCGACAGAGATGCAACTGCCGGAAGCCGGCGCCCGGGATGTTGGAAGTGGCTTCAAAGGAACTAACGATCGATCTTTCCCACTCTTATGTTGTTGGAGATAAGGCCAGTGATATTGAGTTAGCCCATAGAGTCGGAGCCAAGGGCGTTCTTGTATTGACAGGGTATGGCAAGGATGAGATAGGATCTCTCCATGGAGGATCAAAAAGTCGTCCGCATTACATTGCCGAGAACATCCTTGCCGCAGTGAACTGGATCCTGCAGGATCTCCAGGTGAGAGAGTAATGGAAATCCTTGTCGTAAAGTTGAGTGCTATCGGTGATGTAGTCCATACCCTCCCGGCTTTGGAATCTATACGTGCTGCGTACCCGGAAAGTCATATCACGTGGTTGGTTGAAGAGAATGCCCAGGATATAATCAGAGGCCACCCGTGTCTTGATTATATAATAGTGTCCAAGAGGAAGAGATGGATGAGGGGTCTCTTGAGGCGACGTACTTGCCTTCAAACGCTTGGTGAGATCATCTCTTTTATTAAGGAACTCAGGGACAGAAAGTATGATCTTGTTATTGACTTTCAAGGACTTTTTAAGAGCGGGATCTTGACAATTTTAAGCGGCGGCAAAAGGCGAATCGGTTATGATAAGACCCGCGAGTTTAGCTACGTATTCTTGAACGAACGAATTCCGCCCTGTGATCCTGATTTGCACGCTGTTGACAGATACCTTAACCTCGCAGGAAATCTGGGGGGGGAAGTCAGCGGCCCCGGGTCCCTTATCCCTGTCGCCAAAAAGGACGTGGCGTATGTCAAGGAGTTCCTGGGGAATAATGGGATATATGGCAGCCACAGAATAATCGCTGTCCATCCGGGTTCAGGGTGGGCGACCAAGTTATGGGACCAGGAGAAGTTTGGTCCTTTGTGTGACAGGATAATCGATGCATTTGATACGCGCATTATCTTTACCGGGGACAAGAACGATCGATCGATGATTGAGAAGATCACTTCCGAAATGCGTGGGAAAGTGTTCAATTCCGCTGGGATGCTGAGTTTGAGAGAGCTCGCACACTTGTTGAGTTTGGCCGATCTGATGATTACGACGGACACGGGCCCCATGCATATTGCCTCAGCCATGGACACACCCGTAGTGGCCATATTCGGTCCAACCGCACCGTGGAGGACAGGGCCGTATGGTGAGGGTCACACGGTCATAAGAAGCGATCTTGCGTGCAGTCCGTGTTTCAAGAAGAAATGCGACACAAAGAGATGTATGGGAGAAATAGCTGTTGATGATGTGTTCTCTGCTGTGGCAAGGAAGCTGGCCGCATTGGAAAGAGGGTAGTTGGGGGAAAAGGAGAGACTAATGGGTATAAGCAAGGAATTACTGGATATTCTGGCCTGTCCCAAGTGCAAGGGTGATATCCACCTGAATGAAGAGGGAGATGGCCTCATATGTGACTCGTGCAGGTTGATCTATGAGATCAAAGATGATATACCTATCATGTTGATTGATGAAGCGAAAAAGCTCGACGGTTAAGGGTTGCGCCCTTTCCCAAGAAAGGGCACTGGCTGGTTTTATAATTCGCAACCAGAAAACGTTTGTGGGGAAGACATACTCTGAGGAAGGTGTTGAAGGTGGCTGACAGGGCATACACAGGCCATGGGCGTCTGTCCCAGGATTATCGTTCTCCACTGGTATTGGTTGGCCTTGCCCTTATAGTGAGGGTATATCTGTACTTTCTTACTTTTGTAATCAGCAGGGACGGCGTCACGTTCTTGTCCCTTGCACAATGCCTGAAGCAAGGGGAGATTACAAAAGCCCTGGGCCATGACTATCATCCCTTTTATTCGGTGCTGATTGCCGCTGGTTCCTACCTGATTGGGGATGATCAGTTAACCGGACAGATCATATCGATTATTGCCGGGTCCCTGCTGGTGATTCCCATGTTCTACTTGGGTAAGAGTCTCTTCAACGAAAAGGTTGGGTTTGTAACCGGGTTACTTGTCGCTTTCCATCCCCATTTGGCGAGGATCTCAGTTGATGTGCTTTCAGATTCGTTATACATTATTTTCTTTGCCACAGGGATCGCTTTTGGATGGAATGCCCTGGAAAGACGGGGGCTTCTTTGTTTCTTCCTGACCGGGGCTTGTGCTGCATTTGCCTACCTTACGAGACCCGAAGGTATCGG
>JAUXHQ010000111.1 GCA_030621455.1 Deltaproteobacteria bacterium | reverse complement strand
CCTGCAAGTGGCTGGTCCACCTACAGAGGCGTATATCAGGGTATTACGAGAAGAGCTGGACCCTTTAGGTATGTATTTGAAAGATAAGAGGGCAAAACCCATCCCCACACTTTGACTTGATCTGGAGTAACTTGATCGTATAGGAAATTACATTTGACCGTTTTGATGGTTTAATTCGCTATTTACAATCTTAACGATCCAAACGATCCAAACCTCGGGGGGGTGAGAAGTTGCCCCATAAATGAATAACCTATCGATATTACAGCATAATTATGGCGCCTAATCCTTAGGCAAAGAGGAAAAACCCCAATATATTTTTACCTTTGGTCTCCTGTTCCACAGGGTTATTAACAGGACTGTCCACAGGAAAGGTGGAAAGACTTAATATGAGTGGGGTAGGGAAGCATATTCCGTTAAAGAAGAAATTGAGGGTAAGAAAGGTAGATGATCGGATAACCTGTATATTTCTTCCCAAACCAAACGGACAGTGGAGCAATGTTTATCTAATAGAAGATGAAGAACTTGCTCTTATCGACACCGGACGCCCTGAGGCATTTTCTGTAAGTGCTTTGAAGGGATCCCTTGCCCATCTGGGTTATGGGGTTGAGGATATTACATCCCTGATATATACGCATGCCCATATAGACCACGTTGGGGGAGGTGTAGCCTTAGGGGATCGGTTTAGGTGTAAAAATATCGCATACTATGAAACGATGGATAGCCTCAAGGATTTCTCCAGGTTTATGGAGGAATGGACGAAAGAGTTCATGTCCATCCTCCCGAACAGGCCAACAGCCCAAGAAATACCGAAAGGAAGTCCTACCAGTCAATTGCTGACATTGCCTAAGTTTAAAAACGGCATTACGATCCATAGGGGGGTGAAAGATGGTGACGTGATCGATCTTGGCAAAACGAAGCTTCGAGTATATCACACGCCCGGGCATTCGCCGTGGGACATATCGTTGTATGAAGCTGAAAAGAGGCTTTTGTTCACGGGTGACCTCATAACATCCCCTGCCACCGTATTGGTTTCAACTATGGGTTCGGATCTCACGGATTATCTAAGGTCCCTGAATAGGATTGACCAGATCTCTATCAACCGCATGCTTCCAGGTCACGGCAGATTTTCTAGAAACCCATACAGGCTCATTGAAGAAGCAAGAGGGTATATAAGGATGTGGGAAAGGCTAATAATAGATCAGTTATTGGATGGCCCAAGGACACTACACGGGATTACCAGCGCCCTACTTGACGGATATGACGATCTGTGCACTCAAATCTTCAACTACGGCATGATTGACACCTTTCTTACCAGACTGCAGGAACAAGGAAGTATCGTTTCTTATGGTGATAATGGGAAACGCTATTATAAGAATGGCCTCATTGCTCGCCCCAAGGGCGTGGAAAGCGCTAACCACTAAGTAGTGTTTTGCTGTTTTAAGGATTTTTCGGTTTCCTTGAATTGGTATATGAACTTCATAATGGCTTTTCTCAACGCCTCTTCAGGGTTGATTTCCAAGAACCTACCCAAATTTACTAATGAGAACAGGATATCCCCTAGTTCCTCTTCCATCTTGTCCGGGTCTTTTTCCTTTACCGTCGCTCTTAATTTTACTATACCTTTTTCAATTGCCGCAAGTGTGCCCTTTAGGCTGCCCCGGTCAAACCCAGCGTGAGCAGCCCTTTTCGTAATCCTGAAGGCTCTTAAGAGACCTGGTAGGCTGTCGGGGATAGTCTCTAAAACAGAACTTCCCTCTCGTTCTTTTTCCTTTTCCTTTACTTCCCACCAGATTTTTTTGACGTCTTTGCTATCTTTAGCGCTCTCACTACCGAATACATGAGGGTGACGCCTGATCATCTTTTCTCTTGCAAAGTTGATAACATCGAATATATTAAAATCTTTTTTTTCTTCTGATATCTCTGCCAGAAAGACGAGTTGAAAAAGCGTATCCCCCAATTCCTCCTTAAGTTGTCCTGCAGAGCCTGACTCAATAGCGTCCAATACTTCGTAGCACTCTTCGACTAGATACCATTTTAGTGTTTCCTTGGTCTGCTCTCTATCCCAGGGACATCCTTCCGGTCCCCTCAATCTTTTCATTACTTGAAGCAGACCCTTAAGATCTCCCGCGTTATCGTATTCCAAGATTCCTCCTTAGAAGTTATGGAAAGCCAATCTAAAAGGTCGAAAAACTTTGAATCCCTTTCCGAAACATGGTATAAAATATTCCACTTGTGCGGTTAGCCCTGAGGAGAATATCTCGTACTACCCGCATTGCTATATGGAAACCTATAAGAAGTCTTCATCCCTTTACAACAGCTATAAGACCGAGGAAAGGATAGAGGAACTCTGTGGTTTTTGCAAGATAAAAAACCGAATTTCTGATTATGAATAAGGAGGTGAAGTTTTAAATGAAGATTGAGAGTTCCTTGATATTTGTGGAGACAACCGGGGATACGGATGTCATGGATGTGACCTCCGAGGTCAGAGAAAAACTTTTGCAATCGAATATCAGTAATGGTAGTATAATTTTGTTTGTTTCCGGTTCAACAGCGGCGTTAACTACCATAGAATTTGAGGATGGTGCAGTCGATGATTTGAAAAAGGCGATTGAAAGGATTGCCCCAAGAGATATACGTTACGAGCATGATCGTAGATGGGGTGACGGAAACGGCTATTCCCACGTAAGGGCGGCCATGCTGGGAGCATCCTTAACAATTCCTGTAGTGGATAAAAAACCGTTACTAGGGACTTGGCAGCAAACGGTACTCCTGGATTTTGATAACAGACCAAGGAAAAGGGAGATAACGGTTCAGATAATGGGGGAATAGATATTATGAGGTCTGGACCAACAGGAGGAAGGATCTTTTGAAAGGAGAGACCATCGAAGATGGCGTAAGACTCACCTTTGACAACAACAACCGCTTTAAAACCCTTTTAGGCGAGCACAACAAAAACCTCAGGTATATAGAAGAAAGTTTAGAGGTTAAGGCCAATGTGAAAGGTAACGAGATCAATCTCTTTGGCGATTATTACGATGTTAAAATCGCTGAAAAGGTTCTTGTTGAACTCTATTCCTTACTTGAAGCAGGTTATCCGGTTTATGCCAATGATGTGGATTATGCGGTAAGGATTGTGAGGAGCGATAGTGCGGTTAATCTCAAGGATATATTTCTTGATACCGTTTACATATCTTCCAGAAAGAGGACGATAACCCCCAAGAGTCTATCTCAAAAGATGTATATTGATGCCATAAGAGAATTTGATATCGTATTTGGAATAGGACCGGCTGGGACAGGCAAGACATACCTCGCTATGGCTATGGGGATATCATTCTTAAGGAAGAAAGAAGTTGACCGTATCATCCTTGCAAGGCCTGCTGTTGAGGCTGGCGAAAAGCTCGGTTTTTTGCCCGGAGATCTATACGAAAAGGTTAACCCCTACCTGAGACCTCTCTATGATGCTCTTCACGATATGCTGGACTTTGAGAAAGCCTCTAATCTAGTACACAGAGGGGTCATCGAAATCGCCCCTCTGGCATTCATGAGGGGACGCACCTTAAATGATGCTTTTGTCATCTTGGATGAAGCCCAGAACACAACCTCTGAACAGATGAAGATGTTTTTAACCCGATTGGGTTATAATTCCAAGGCAGTAATAACAGGGGACATTACTCAAATTGATTTGCCGGTGGGAAAGACATCGGGCTTGGTAGAGGCACAGACTATCGTTAAAGGAATAGATGGAATACGCTTCATCTATTTTTCCGAAAAGGATGTGGTGAGACACCGGTTGGTTCGAGACATTATTCGGGCTTATGATAGTTACGAGGCGAGCATACCGGAAGCAGGTTGTAAGGCATAAGGCATAATTATCTTACGAGGAAGCTCCTATGGCAGTCCTAAACGATGAGAAGAAGAAGACGACGAAGACGAAGTTACCTTCTTCATCTGACAAGATATCCATCCTCGAAAGATTTAAAAACCCTTCTTTCCAAAGATGGCTAATGGCCATTACGCTGGCTATATTAGTAAGCATAGTAGTAGCTCCTGGCATCAGACTGCCTGCCACCAATTACAAGCCTGGTGATGTTGCCTCACAGGACATGAAATCCCCTCAAGATTTCCTTGTAGAGGATGAGCAATCCACAGAGCAGCGGATTATGGAGGCAGGGGAGAATGTCCAGGCTGTTTATGATTTTGACCCGGGTCAAATCAAGGAAATCGAAAAGAATCTGATCTTTTCTTTCACCATGATGCGGGATTTCTATAAAGAGATGGAGAGCGAGGCCATAGACAGGGGGGGGGCTAAGACAAAAGGCCGGGGTACACGGAAAGGGGAAAGCACGCCAAAGATAGATTTCGCTACTTTTAAGGACCATGTGAATGCCAAGAGGGATGCGTTCGAGAAGATCCTGGACATAGATGTTGAGGATGAAGAGTTTAAGGTGTTGGAGACGTATCGCTTTAACAAGAGCATCGAAAAACAGATACGTATGCTCATAAGAACACCATTGGGGAGGGGGATAGTCGGTAATAAGGAATTGCTATACAGAGAAAGGGACAAAGGGATTGTTATACGTAATATAGAGACAAAAAAGGAGGTTGCGGTAAAGGATATACTGTCAATCTGGGATCTAGGAGACGCACAGAGAATTATCAGGGTGAACTCAAGTAAGATGCAGGCAGACCTGGAGAGATCGTTGAGGCGGACGATCGCAGCAATCTCTCAAAAGCTAATCCGGCCAAATTTGACCTTCAATAAAAATGAGACCGAGCAGCGAAAGATCGAGGTAAGAGGGAGTGTTAAACCTGTTTTTTATCGTGTCAAAAAGGGAGAGATAATTGTAAGAGAAGGGGAGAGGATAAGGAACGAACACCTTGTAAAACTGAAGGCCTTCCAAAAAGTAAGAAAATATGACAGTCTGGTATTGACATCTCTCGGATTAATTCTTTTCGTTGTGTTGATTATTTATATCCTGTATAAATTTCCCCTTAATAACCTTAAAGATGTTTTACTTAACAACAAGGATCTTTTCCTGTTAAGTCTGGTCCTCGGGTTTGTGGTATTGTTGGCAAAATTCACAATCCTGATATGTGAAGCAGTATGCAACAATTTCCCTTTCATACCCCTTGATTCCTGTCTATATGCAATCCCGATAGCGTCTGGGGCAATGCTCATAAGTATTATCTTAAACGTTGAGGTCGCATTGATCTTTTCTCTGGTGGTGTCTATTTTTTCGGCGATACTGCTCGACAATAGACTTGCATTCTTCATATATCCCCTTATCGGGAGTATTGTAGCTGCCCAAGGTGTAATACGAGTCAGGTTGAGGACAACCATAATAAAAGCTGGGTCCATGGTTGGCCTGATAAATGTTGTAACCATTGTATGCCTTAACATGGTTATGGGTCACCTATTTACCCTTACTACGTTCCTTGATATCATTTTCGGTTTTTTAGGCGGACTTCTTGTGGGATTTATCGTGAGTGGAATCACACCTTTGGTTGAAACGCTTTTTGGATATACTACGGACATCAAATTGCTTGAGCTGGCCGATCTTGACAATCCCGTACTGAGAGATTTGATAGTCCAGGCTCCAGGTACATATCACCACAGTATAATCGCGGGAACATTGGTTGAGGCGGCGGCAGAGGCCATTGGGGCAAATCCGCTCCTGGCAAGGGTAAGCGCTTATTACCATGACATAGGAAAGATAAAGAAGCCGTTGTACTTCGTCGAGAACCAAAAGGGCATCGAGAATAAACACGAGAAGTTGGCGCCCAGTATGAGCAGTCTAATATTGATGTCCCATGTGAAGGATGGGGTAGAGATGGCCAAGAAATACAAACTCGGCGAGCCAATAATAGACATTATACGCCAACACCATGGCACCAACCTCATTACATTTTTCTACCAGAAGGCTAAGGACCGAGAAAATCCGGAGCTTCACCCGGTGAACGAAAAGGACTACAGGTATCCAGGGCCCAAACCGCAGACTAAGGAGGCTGGGCTGGTAATGCTTGCTGATGCTGTGGAAGCTGCATCCAGGACCCTTCCTGATCCATCGCCATCCAGGATTCAAGGGATGGTTCAGAGGATTATTAATAACATGTTTGCAGATGGCCAGCTAAACGAATGTGAGTTGACCCTGAAGGACTTGAACGGAATAGCCAAGAGTTTCAATAAGATACTGACCGGGATATTTCATCATCGGGTGGAATACCCGGAACCTGTTTACAAAGAAGCTGCCGGAAAGAAGAAGGCCAATGATTCTGATAAAAAACCAACAAGAGAACCCGGAGATAAACGAACCGAGGATAAGAAGAACGGTGAAGAGGATCTTAAGAGACTTGGAATGTCCTGATTATGAAGTAAGCATCCTTCTGGTTGATGATGTCCGGATAGAGGAGATGAACAGAAAATATCTGGGTAAAAGCGGTCCTACTAATGTGATATCTTTTTCCATGACAGAAGGCGAGTTCGGCGGCATTAACCCCCATCTTTTGGGCGATGTGGTTGTCTCTGTGGAAACTGCAAAGCGACAGGCCTTGGAGGGCAAGGTTTCTCTCGGGGAAATGGTAGACTTTCTTCTTATTCATGGTCTGTTGCACTTACTTGGCTATGACCATGAAAGATCCAGCTCTGAGGCAGAGATTATGGAGGCAAAGGAAAAGGAACTAATGAAAAACCTATCAAAAACATGGCATCCTTCATAAAAGCTATAAAGTA
>JAUXHQ010000221.1 GCA_030621455.1 Deltaproteobacteria bacterium | reverse complement strand
GGGGCACGCTCTCGACTATGATGACATGGGTGGTTTTGGACATCCTTCGGTAGCTCTGGCGCCCGTGGTTTTAGGCATTGGGGAACAACTAGGGATTTCAGGGGCGGATGTTTTGGCTGCCTATGTAGTCGGTTTTGAGGTGGCTTGCTGTCTTTGCGGACCGCTCATGATGAGCCACTATTCGCGCGGGTGGCACAGTACCGACAATTTTGGAAGTTTGGGGGCTGCGGCGGCAGCAGCCTGGCTGCTTAAGCTGAATGTGCATCAGGTGAGGATGACATTGGGCATTGCCGCGTCTTTAGCTGGCGGGCTGCGGCAGAACTTCGGCACCATGACCAAGCCCCTTCATGCCGGCGCGGCTGCGGCCAACGGCATTCAAGCCGCTTTCCTGGCTCAGGCCGGATTTACAGCTGATGAGAACATCATTGAGGCACCGCTGGGTTTTGCTAAGGTATTCGGCCATGAGGAGGATGTGAATTGGGAAGAAGCCGGTAAAGGCCTTGGGAAGACTTTCAATATCACTTCCCCCACATTTAGCGGGATTGCCATCAAGCCGTATCCTTCCTGCGGCGGGACCCATTGCAGTATCGACGCAGCACTTTTCCTAAAGACTGAGCATGATGTAAACTCCCAGGATATCATTGAAGTGGAATTGGGCACGAATCCCTTTATGGGCCAGGTGCTTATTCATCACCGCCCCAAGACAGGTTTAGAGGGTAAGTTCAGTCTGGAGTATACAGTGGCAAGAGCCCTTCATTCCGGCAAGGTTAAACTAAAGCATTTGACCGACGAAGGAGTGAACGAGCCTCCGGTTAAGGGCCTGATAAAGCGGATGAAGTGGGTGGAAAAGTATCCTGCGCCACCCTTAGGGCAACAAATGGAGGGGTTGGGACCGCAATCCGTGACAGTGAAGCTCGAGAACGGCAAAGAATATTCCCATGAGGTGAGCGTGTCCAAGGGCTTGCCTTTGAACCCATTGACACCTGATGAGTTTAAAGAAAAATACATGGACTGTGCGTCTACAGTGCTATCCGAGGAAGGAGCAGAGAAGTCATTCGACATGCTGTCAAACCTGGTGGAGGTGACCAACGTCGCAGAAATTATGGAAACGATAACCAAGAGTTGAACTGGGCCTTGAGGCCCGCTTAATAAAGCACACAAGTCATAGACGCTGAGATTGCTGCAAACATTCTAAAAATTAGTTGAAGGAGGTAGAATATGGATGAAAAGTTGTTTATCCATGGTTACGAGGCCGTAGGCCGTGGTGCCTTGAATGCAGGTTGTCTTCATTTCTTTGGCTACCCCATTACGCCGCAAAATGAGATCACTGAGTTTTTTGCCCGTGAATTGCCGCAAAGAGGGGGACGTTTTGTCCAGGTAGAGAGTGAAGCATCATCCGCTTCTTTCGTTTTCGGTGCTGCGGCGGGAGGGGTGAGAGTGATGACGTCGACCGCAAGCCCCGGCTGGGGATTAATGCAAGAGATCTTGTCGCACATAGCTTTCTGCGAATTGCCCTGCGTTGTTGTCAACGTTCAGAGAGGAGGACCCGGCCAAGGGACAACCCGCCATGCTCAGACCGACTATCTTTCAGCCACACGGGGAGGAGGTCATGGGGGATACAAAAGCATCGTTCTCGCACCTTCATCGGTTCAGGAATGTCACGATCTGATGCAGCTTGCCTTTTACCTGGCGGATAAGTATCGAATCCTGACAGTGGTACTTGCCGATGGCATACTTATCCAGATCGCCGAGTATATAGATGTTAAACCCATAGATTTCGGGCCGGTTCCCCCTAAGGATTGGGCATTGAAGGGTATCGGGAAGAAAGAAGGAAGATTTGATTTTATCCAGTCCACTAGGGGGCTCATGCCTCCTATTTATAAGACTATTGTTGAACAGCTACACGAAAAATACGGCAAAATCGCTGAATCTGAAACGAGAGTAAAAACGTATCAGGCGGATGACGCTGAATTGCTCTTGATATCGTATGGTTACGTGGCCCGTTGTTGTGAAGAAGCCGTCAATATGGCCCGGGGTGAGGGGCTGAAGGTGGGCATGATACAACCCATAACGCTTTGGCCCTTTCCCTACGAGACCTTGGAGCAAAAGGCTTCTCAAGGATGCAGGTTTCTTGTCGTTGAAGACAGCATGGGACAGTTAGTGGAGGACGTTCGCCTTGCTGTTGAGGACAAAAAACGTGTTGCATTGTTGGGAATGTCTTCCAGACACTTGGCTGGAGAACTGGGGATGATATTCCCGGAGACTATTTTCGAGGAGGTAAAGAAGCTGATATGAATGACAAAGCGGGTTCTGTACATAAAGAGAAAATTTACGGTCCTTCGGATTATAAGATGGATTTTCCCCTGCCATCCTGCCCAGGCTGCGGAAGCCCTTCGGCATGCAAGATTATCGTGGAGGCCCTCGAGGAACTTGGGTTGATTCAAAATTCCGTAGTTGTGATTGGGGTAGGCTGTGCGGGTATGGGGTTTTTCGGAACCAAAATGGATATGGCCATGTGTGCTCATGGTCCTTCTCCTTCCGTCGCTGCTGGGATAAAACACGCCAACTACGACGACGTTACCGTCTTTACAGTACAGGGCGACGGCGATTGTGCAGCCATTGGAGCCGGTTACTTGATCAACTCTGCCGCCAGGGGCGATAAGATTACCATATTCATGTTCAATAATACGAATTATGGAACAACCGGTGGACAAATGGCACCGACAACGCTTCTTGGGCAAGTGACAACAACCACTCCCCAAGGAAGGGATGGGATGGCACAAGGATATCCCCTCCACGTCCCGGAAATATTGGCCACAATGAAGGGAGTCGCTTATAGCGCCCGGGGGTCGATACATAATTTTGCTCACTATCAGCGGACAAAGAAATACGTAAAATCTGCACTGCAAAAACAAACGGCCGGCATTGGTCTGAGTTTTGTGGAAATATTGACCGCTTGTCCGGTTAATTGGCGCATGGAGCCTATAAAGGCCATTCGGTGGATAGAGGAAGAAGTGACAGTAGAATATCCATTGGGTGAATTCAAGAACGCAGACTAACTGGACTGATGATGGAGAATCGATTCAAGAGGAGGACACATGGAGCATAGAAAAAGCAATAAAGGAGAATTACTCATAGCCGGGGTCGGTGGATGGGGCATCGTAACCTTAGGAGATATGCTGGCCAAGGCCGCTCTCAAAGAATACGAAAATGTCGCATGGTTTCCCAGTTACGCAACGATGATGCGCGGAGGCGAGAGCGAGTGTTGCGTTCTCTTCTCCCATGACAGAATTTCATCACCGGTAATATACAGGAGCTTCAGTGTGATGGTCCTTGGGGCTTCGAGAATAGGCGCGTTCGAGGATCGGGTAAAACCCGGAGGGTTGATCATTGTGGAATCCACAGGGGTGAATCAGGAAAACAAGGTGAAAAGGGATGATATTGACGTAAGATATATACGAGCCATGGATACGGCGACAGAGCTGGGGAGCATAAAGAATGCCAACCTGGTCATACTGGGTGCTTATCTGTCCGTAACGAAGCTGATTTCACAAGAATCAGTCTTGGAGGAGATCGCAGCCAGATTTGGCGGCAAAGGAAAGGATAAGGTCGTTTCGACCTGTAAGGAGGCTTTCCTCGCCGGGTGCGCTCTTGTTGGATAGGGAGGATTGTGAGGGGGTGGCCATTGGGGCACCCCTTCGATGGCAGGATCCGTACCCATGGAGCCTTAAACCGCCACTGCATCACCGATGATACGGATCGGAACGATTTTATAATTCGGATGGGGGGTCTCGCTGTAGAGACCGATACAGTCATTTATGCTTGGGCCTTGTATGACAACCATGCTCATATCCTGCTTCGGGCAGGGAGCAAATAAATCCTTGACATTCCATACCAATGTAATTACAATGTA
>JAUXHQ010000113.1 GCA_030621455.1 Deltaproteobacteria bacterium | reverse complement strand
ATGTCTTTATTGAAAAAGGACAGCATGACTTGTTCCAGGTCATTTTTTCCCATCTGGCCGTGAGCGACGCCAATACTGGCCTCAGGGACTAATTTCTTCAGGTGCCTGGCCATAGCGAGTATAGTTTCAACGCGATTATGCACAAAGAAGACCTGTCCTTCCCTCTCGATCTCCTTGAGTATGGCCCTCCTTATCACATGGTCATCGAATTTGGTCACATAGGTCCTGATAGCCAGCCGATCCTCGGGTGGTGTGTTAATTACACTCAGGTCTCTGATGCCTGTCATAGACATATGAAGGGTCCTCGGGATGGGTGTTGCAGTCATAGTAATTACGTCTACCAGTGTTTTTAATCTCTTCAGCCTTTCCTTATGTGAAACGCCGAACCTGTGTTCTTCATCTACGACCAACAAACCCAGATCTTTGAATGCCACATCTTTTTGGAGCAAACGTTGCGTCCCGACCACAATGTCGATCTTCCCTTTTCCCAGCTTGTCGAGGATGACCTTTTGTTCCTTCCGGGTTTTGAACCTGCTCAGCATATTTACTTGGACCGGATATGGTTCGAACCTCTCCATAAAGGTTTGATAATGTTGGTGGGCCAGCACGGTTGTTGGAACCAGTATGGCTACTTGTTTACCATCCATAACTGATCTGAAGGCTGCCCTGAGGGCAACTTCCGTTTTGCCGAAACCCACGTCACCGCATATAAGCCTGTCCATAGGTCTCTCATCTTCCATGTCTTTCATTACGCTTTCGATCGCTTCCAACTGATCAGGGGTCTCCTCATATGGGAAGGTAGCCTCGAATTCCCTGTAATAGCTGTCGATTTTCGAGAAGGAAAAACCCTGTTGGACATCTCTCAACGCATACAACCTTAGGAGTTCTTTGGCCACTTCCCTTATGGACTCTTTGACCTTTTTCCTTTTTCTCTCCCAAGTGTGTCCCCCCAATTTGTCCAATTTGGCGGAGTGATCCTTAACTCCCATGTATTTTTGCAACAGATTCAATCTGGTGACAGGGAGATAGAGCTTGTCTCCACCAAGATACTCAATAAGGATATAATCGCTCTCTATCCCATCTATGCCAAGCTTTTTCAATCCAAGGTACAACCCCACACCGTGATCTAAATGCACTACATAATCATCGACCTTGAGGTCACCGAACATGGATATGCTGTAATCTTCTTTCGGTTTGGTTCGAGACTGACGTCTCTTCCTTTCACCAAATATCTCTTCCTCTGTAACGAGTATAATCCTTGCCTCAGGCCACCGGAACCCTGAGAGAAGGTCGCCGAGCCAGACACCTATGGCTGCTGATATTGGTCGAGACAGGTCAGCCGTCATTGTCCCGAATTGAAAGCATGGTTCCTCACCGAGTTCAAGCGGTAGGTCATAGTTGTTCAAGAGTTCGGAGAGTCTCTTCACTTGGGAAGGGGTATGGCAGACGAGAAGTACCCGGCACCCATCATCCAGCCAGGTTTTTATGTTCTCTACAAATGCATTCAATATGCCTTCAGTCGACCTTAACGGTAAAAACCCTTCCCGGATATCTTCATTGCCTTCTATGCAAAACCTGATCTGAGTCCCAAAGGGCTGCCGGATATCAGACTTCTCCAGAAACACCGACTGGAACCTGTCCACATATGACCCGACCTCACGAGAGGTCAGGTACAACTCGTCAATTTCCGGAAGGCACTCTTTCTGTTTTTCGGATGCTCGATGGCCTTCCTTGATGTAGTCTTCCTGTTTGTATCCTTCCGTTTCCGTTTCCCATTGTTCACTTATTAGTAGTAATGTTTTTTGGGGCAGATAATCGAAGAAGGTGTCCAGTTTCGGATAGAAGAAGGGAAGATAAGAGTCAAAACCTGAGACTATTGTGGAGTTCCTTATCTCATCGTTGATCTCATCTCTCACACTTCTGGGCACGTTGTTCTCATCGGCCCTATCCCTGATCTTTTTAGTGGCATGGTCGATAGTTGCAGGATTAAAGATGATCTCCCTGACAGGGAGGATAACCACCTCCTCCAGACTGTTGAGCGAGCGTTGGGACATCACATCAAACTGTCTGATGGATTCTATCTCATCCCCAAAAAACTCCAGCCGAACAGGATCTTTGAGCAAGGGGGGGAAGAAATCGAAGATCCCTCCTCGAACGCTGAAGTCCCCCTTCTTTTCAACGAGATTTACGTGGTTATAACCACCCTCGACCATCTTCAGCATTAGTCTGTCTCGATCGATCTCCAGCCCGGTGAATATGTGTTCTGCGGTAGTCTCAAGTGTCTCATACGGGATGACCCTTTGCATTACAGCAGAAACAGTTGTGACAATGAGAGGCCTGAATCCCCTTGAAAGAGAGTACAAAGCCTCTAATCTCTGACAGACGATATTTGTAGAGGGTGATAATGAATCGAAAGGAAAAATATCCCACGGAGGGTATAAAAGGCTCTTGCCTAGCTCTGCTGAATCCTCGGGTCTCACTTCACCTAAAAAGAATCTCAAATCGTTCCAGAATGACTTGGCCTCTGTTATAGTGGGGGTGATTATGACAAAGGTATCGTTTAACCTTTCCTTTAGGATGTGTGTGAGAAATGACTTGGAGGACCCTTTTAGGCCTGTTGACCATATTTTGCCTTTTCTGTCACCTATGGCCTTAAATAACGTTGATATACTGGGCTCTTCACAAAACATCTTTTCATGGTACATATGAAGCATGCCGAAACTACCTAAAAAAGGCTTATGCCGGGAATACATGGAACATCGCACCCTGTGGAGACAAGTAATATAAGAAAAACAACTGAAAAAATCATAAATCTAACCTTTTTCATTCCAAATAACCTCCTGTATTTGTCGATAACAGCCTTCGATTTGTCTTTTGGCTTCCTTAAGTCTCCCAGTCAATCTCGCGGGACGGCCAACATTCGGTCCAGGGCTATCTTTGCCAGTGCCCCTACACTTTCGGGAACCTTTACCACGTTCTTCATTTCCACAACGGCTTCAAACACGCCCTCCAGGGTGGTCAGTTTCATATCCGGGCATATGAGGCTCTCAGAGGCGAGGATGAACCTCTTTTCAGGGTTGTCCTTCCTCAATCGATAGAGTATCCCCATTTCAGTCCCTATTATGAAGTCTTCATTGTCCGTTTTCCGCGCATACTCATACATCCCGGAAGTACTACATATGTGATCCGCCAGCTCAAGTACTTCGGGCGTACATTCAGGGTGCGCCACAAACAGGGCACCGGGATGCTTACCCTTTGTCTGCAACACCTCTTCCACCTTCAAACCATCGTGGGTTGGACAGTATCCCTCCCACCATACGACCTTCTTATGGGTGAACTTAGAGGTGTATTGTGCGAGGTTCTTATCCGGGGTCATTAATACCGTATCGCTTTGCACAGAATTAACTACGCGGATAGCATTGGCCGACGTACAACATATATCACTTCCGGCTTTTGCCTCAGCAGATGAGTTGACATAGGTTACAACCGTAGCTTCAGGGATTTTCTTTCTTTTTTCTGCAAGGGCCTCGGCCGAGATCATGTCCGCCATGGGGCACCCTGCGTCGAGCCTGGGCATGATTACCGTCTTCCCAGGCGATAGAATTGAGGCGCTCTCAGCCATGAAGCGGACTCCACAAAAAACTATAATCTCACAATCGGTTTTAGCAGCCTCCATACTCAGCTCTAGCGAATCGCCAGCAAGATCAGCGAGCTCCTGAATCTCATCCCTTTGATAGTTATGGGCCAGCAAGATACCATTCTTCTCCTTTAAGAGTTGCTTTATCTCCCTCTGTAGTTTAGTATTACTCAATCTATTCTCCTTATTTTCCACAATGCGTTACCACATTTCACACGGTAATCAGCAAATGAAACTATCTTAAATCCGGGCTTTTGTCAATTCAAAACTGGAGAGTCCTTTCAACATATACTACTCCAACTTAGCTTTTTCCTGGCATAGAAATTGCTCGGCATATTATAGCAATCGAGTGAGTCAAGACGATAAGAGCGATTAAGCGATAAGAATCTAAGTTTTTTTACTTATCAGCTTATGAGCTTACCAGCTACGCTCCACTTGGCATATTGGAAGGCCCATGACGCACAGGCCGTTAATCCCCCTGCTAATCTCTTACTTGACAGGGCTTCTGGTGGGCAACTATTTTCATCTTCCCACAGGACCCACTCTGATAGTCACAGCAGTCCTTCTTTTTGTCCTGTTGTTTACAATCCTGCTTGACCGCAGACATGCAAGCGCTGTACTCCTCCCTGCCATCTTCATCCTTATAGGGTGTCTCTTCATTAACCCGTATATCCATCCTCAGCTACCCAATGCGCATGTGTCAAACTTCTTAACAGATGACCATCTAAACATTCAAGGAACCCTGTACAACCCGCCAAAATTGCTGGAAGACAGATCGAGGCTCTATGTAAAGGCCGAAAGGATTTACGTTAATGGCGGCTACACGGAAGTCACAGGAAGGGTCTTGCTCACAATAGGAGAAACCGGAACACACCTGAAATACGGAGACAGGATAAGGTTCATCTGCAGGTCGCGTCGTCCGAGGAACTTCCATAACCCGGGAAGTTTTGACTATTCAAGGTACTTGGCCCGTCAGGGGATACTCGTGACCGGTTATGTTAAGAGCAATGAGGATATCGTCAGAATGGGTGAAGGGGACGGCAACTCTTTTCGGAAAATAATAGAGGATTTGAGGGAAGAGATAAGGGCTTTTATTGATGGAAGGCCGGAACTGAGAAACAGGCACCTCGTCAAGGCCCTTCTTCTGGGTGAAAAGGGAGAAGTTTCGCAGAGGACAAAGGACAACTTCACTTCCGCCGGTGTAGCCCATATCCTTGCCATATCGGGCCTCCATATCGGTTTTATTGCACTAATCGCTTTCCTTTGTGCCAGGGGGGCACTGAGGTTATCTCAAAGGTTGATGCTGGCGCTGGACATCAATAAAGTCGCGGCCATCCTTACCATATGCCCTGTGCTCTTTTACGCATTCATAGCTGGTTTTGGAACTTCAACATTTCGAGCCACCATCATGATTATAACCTTTCTACTGGCTATCATAATTAATAGGCAGAGAGATTTGTACAACACCCTGGCCATGGCAGCCTTTATCATCACGCTAATTTCACCACCCTCTATCTTCCATGTATCATTTCAATTGTCCTTTGTCTCTGTGCTGGCGATAGTCTACTTGGTCCCCAGGTTCGTGCATTATCTGTCATTGATCCCAGGCCTACCTGCTAATCCCGTCCATCCGGCGGCCAAGAATATCGGCAAATACATCGGCCTTCTAGCCCTCGTATCCATGGCTGCCACCCTGGGAACCGGTCCTATTGTTGCGTATAATTTTAACAGGGTTGCTCTCCTCGGGTTCCTTTCAAATATAGTGATAGTCCCTGTAGTTGGTTTCATCGTCGTACCCCTGAGCCTGTTGGTTGGTCTGACAATCTTTATTTCGCCTCCTCTGGCATCGTTCCTCCTTGGCCTGGATTCCATCGTAATTGACTGTGTCGTCTATGCAGTTGGGTCATTTTCGCGTCTTCCCGGCATCTCTTTTTGGATCACTACCCCTACAATACCGGAGATAATATTATTCTACATCTTTCTTATCTTCCTCTTTAATATAGGAAAGCTGAAATGGGCCGGATATGTTGCTGTAACTCTCCTGGCGCTGATCGCATCAGACTACTCTTATTGGTACTATATTAAAAATTTCAACAAGACCCTTCGTGTAACATTTCTGGACGTAGGCCAGGGTGATTCCGCCGTCATTGAATTCCCAAAGGGCAAGAGGATGGTTATAGATGGCGGCGGTTTTTACAACGACAGTTTTGATACTGGCAGAAATATTCTTGCGCCTTTCCTTTGGAAGGAGAAGATAAGAAGGGTTGATTACCTCGTTTTAAGCCACCCCCATCCCGATCATCTCAATGGACTTCGCTTTATTGCCGGGAACTTCGGGGTAAAGGAAATATGGACCAACGGGCAGGGTACGAACCAGAAACCCTATCATGAACTTATGGAGATAATAGAGCAAAAGGGACTGAAAGAGACAGAAATGAACATCCTGACCCCACCCGGAAATATCAACGGGGTGAGGGTGGATGTCTATAGCCCTCCGGCCAAAATGTTCGGGCATCAAGAGAGCGGTTCCCACTCATCCCTCAACAATAACTCACTTGTAGTGAAGTTAACGTTCAAGGGAGTGAGTTTCCTCTTCACAGGAGACATAGAAAAGGAGGCAGAGACAAGGCTAATTGAACTGGGAGAATGGTTGGAGAGCACCGTGATAAAGGTTCCCCACCACGGAAGTCTCACATCCAGTACAAAGGGGTTCTTGAACTTGGTTCGCCCCTCTCATGCAGTCTTCAGCGCGGGTTACAAGAACAGGTTCAGGCTTCCCAGGAAAGAGATTGTTGATAGATACAGGAATCCGGGCTGCGAAACATACCGAACCGATAGAGATGGGGCGATTACCATGGTAACGGACGGGGAGTCACTCTCGGTCAAGAGGTTTCGGACCGGTCAGCCGGAAGAATTACATTGATCTTGGTAGACTTTTCAGCTAGAATGGCTTATGGGATTGATGAGACCGAGTTATCATGGAAAGTTTCAAGATACTCGATACCTCATGAGAATGTTA
>JAUXHQ010000273.1 GCA_030621455.1 Deltaproteobacteria bacterium | reverse complement strand
GGAGATCTACCCTGAAAAGAATGACAGATGGATTGGGGATTGAAATCAAAAAGGTAGTGAAGAGCAGTAGGATCTAAGAAACAGGACATGGAGAATCTGAAGGATTATATCAGAGAGAGTATAAATCGATTGGAAGAAGAGTTCTCCAAGGGGTTGTTTGGCCGGAAGCTTCTTCTTAGGTATTCTTCCGTTATGGACGAATGCCTGAATGAGGTATTCCTTTCCAATCTGTCTGCGAGAGGAAACGGTAGTAAAAATAGCTATGCCGTTGCCGCATTAGGGGGCTATGGTAGAGAGGAATTGAGCCCTTTCTCCGATATAGACCTTATGTTTTTGATACCGGATAAGTTCAATGGAGACCTGGAAGATATTGCAGGCGGAATGCTTTATCCCTTGTGGGATGCCGGGTTGACAGTAGGGCATTGCAATAGAACATTGAAGGATTGTCTCACCATGATGACGGGGGATATTACTATCCGAACCTCCCTGATGGAGATGCGTTATCTTACCGGAGATAAGGACCTTTACAACCGGTTTCTCATCCCCATCCGCAAGAGGGCATTTTCCAGAGGTGTCAATACCTTTATAACAGATCAGATTAAGGACATGAAATCAAGGCGCAAACGCTATGGTGAGTCGGTTTACCTGTTGGAGCCCCATCTGAAGGAGGGAGAGGGCGGCCTGAGGGATATTCAGAGCGCCCTCTGGATAGCCAAGGTCAAATTTAAGGTAAACAATATAGATGAATTGAGAGAAAAAGGCGCGCTATCTTCCTGGGAAATATCCCTCTTGGAGGAGTCTCTCGACTTTTTGTGGAAGGTAAGGAATGGTCTCCATTTCTCAAGCGGCAGGAAGAATGACCATCTTGCCTTTGAATACCAGGGGAAAATAGCGGAGCTGCTAGGTTATGGTGATTCTACTTCCACGACCGTGTTAAGAAAATTTATGCACGATTATTACCAGTGTGCGGAGAATATAAAGTACTTGTCTTCTGTGTTAATCGAGAGATCGAGAAAAGATAAAAGAAGGATAAAGATAATTGGCAGAAGGGCTTCATCAAAAGAGATGGAACATGGCTTCAGAATAGAAGATAACGGAGTATCCATTGCAGATCCCCAACTTTTCAGAAGAGATACCTGTGCCATGATGAAGGTATTCAGGTATTCTGCAGAACTGGGAAAAGAGATAACAATTCCAACCCAGGAACTTATTAGAAACAGCCTGGACATAATTGACGAGGGTTTCAGGGAATCAAAAGAGGTCAATGATTGCTTTATCTCTATCTTAAGGAAAAGGGAAGGGGTTGCAAAGGTACTTAAGACCATGCACAGACTGGGAGTATTGGGCAGGTTTATCCCGGAGTTCGGCAATATAATCCATCTACCCCAGTCGCATCACCATCATATCTATACAACGGACATACATACACTTTTTGCTATTGAGGAGTTTGAAGACCTCCTTGCAGGAAAGTACAGGGACATTTTTCCGTTTCTTACCCACCTGGTTAAAGAAGAGAATAGGGTTGAGTTGATCTTCCTCGCTCTTCTCCTTCATGACCTGGGAAAGGCCTTTGACAGCGACCATATGGAGAAAGGCGTGGAAATTGTTCATACAATAGCAGACAGGATGGGACTTTCCAAAGAAGAGAAGAGGGTTGAGTTGATCTTCCTCGCCCTTCTCCTTCATGATCTGGGAAAGGCCTTTGACGCGGACCATGTGGAGAAAGGCGTCAAAATTGCTCATACAATAGCAGACAGGATGGGACTTTCCCAGGAAGAGACAAAGGTAATCGCCTTTTTGGTGAAGAATCACATATATATGTCGATTGTAGCCCAGACAAGGGACCTTTCCGATGAGGATCTGATTATTAAGTTCTCCCAGAAGATGAAAGATATAAATAGGCTGCGAATGCTCTATATCCTGACCTTTGCCGATTCAAAGGCATCGCGCTCGGAGGCCTTCACTTCCTGGAAGGCTACCCTCTTTCAAGAACTCTATATCAGGGCATTCCACATTCTTGAAAAAGGGGACTTTACCATGACTGATATGGATTACAAACTCGATAAGATAAAAAATGATGTTATATCCGGGCTTAGTTCGAAAATGCCTATGGATGACATACATTACAATTTGGATTTAACACCTTCCAGATACCTTCTCAATAACAGCCCGGAGATCATATCGAACCATATCCTGTTGTGTTGGAACCTGGAGGAGAGGCCCCTTGCCTTTGATATAAGGGAGAAAACAGATAATGGTTACTACGATATCTTTATAGCTACGCCGGATTTCCCGGGGCTGTTCTATAAGGTCTGTGGCGTCATGGTCTATCACAACATGAATATCCTCGATGCCCAGATAGATACCAGGAGTGACGGCATAGCCATTGAACTCCTCCGTGTGAATTACCTCTATAATGATGAAACCGTGGAGAGTCAAGAGTGGAACGCAATCCGGGACAACCTGGAGAAGGTAGTCGATGGAAGGCTTAAAGTGGAAGACCTGGTAAAAAAGAAGGAGTCTTATCTTCGTTCTAATCAAACAGGACTTAAGGGCGCTAAGACAACCATAGGAATTGACAATGATACTTCGGATTTCTACACAGTTATCGATGTGGAGACCGGCGACAGGTTCGGTCTTCTCTATTCAATCACAAAGGTAATGTCGGACATGGGGATCTCTATCTACATAGCAAAGATTACAACGCGACTTATGCGGGTCACCGACAGTTTTTATGTGAGAGATATATTCGGTCAAAAGATATATGAAGATAAATTTTTGAAAAGGATTAAGCGCGACCTTCTCCGAACCTTGGAGGGTTAGGGATGGGCAAGAGTGATCAAATCCGTTCCTAAACAGTCCTTGAGACTTTGTCATAAATTCTTAGATATTTTTTTAAACGGCGCAGAGTTAAGTAACCAAAACTTTTCGACCTGTGCAGTTGGCCAGGTTTACCGCTTGCCGGCTACATATTTCGTTTGCTTGTTATGAACTACAATCTG
>JAUXHQ010000022.1 GCA_030621455.1 Deltaproteobacteria bacterium | reverse complement strand
TGATCTGTCCGGGTCATGGAGATTGCGAAGGGTCCATTTTTAACTGAAGCGGATACACAGCTTTTTATAGATAATGGTTTGCAACTGTGGGTACCATGGTAAAACCGACATGGGGAGGTGAAAGATATGCAAGACGTTATGGGAGGCATAACACATTTCATAAACAATGTTGAGTTTGAAAGATTGCCATCGGATGTTGTCCATGGCGCTAAAAGAATGCTTCTCGATTCCATCGGGTGTGCCATAGCAGGTACTCTTGTGGATAAGGGGAAATACGCTATCAAGGTTTCCAAAACCATCGGTGGTCATCCTGAATCAACCATACTCGGTATTAAAGAAAAAGTCTCTTCTTCTTCAGCGTCTTTTGCAAATGGGGAATTGATGAATGCGTTGGATATGGATGCCCTGATGTTTCCTGCAGGTCATGCTCCTCCGCTGGTTACACCTGCTCCTCTCGCTATGGCGGAATCTTTTTCTGTTTCAGGTAAGGAGTTGATAGCAGCTCTCGCTATCGCATATGAGCTTTCTGTTAGGATAGCTGGTGCCCTTTCCGAGTGGCGATGTTTTGTCGCAGAAAGCCAGGGTACGGTCAGGATGGAAAGGCCCGGCGTTTACGGACTCGGCTTTTGTGTGTTTGCAGGGGTAGCGGGGGTGGGCAAGATCATCAAACTGGATGAAAAAAAACTCGCCAGCGCACTTGGTATTGCAGGACATATCTGTCCTGTGCCGGCAATGGCCAAGTGGTGTAATACTGTTCCAAATGCGATGACAAAATATGTGTCGGCCGGATTTATCTCTCAGGCCGAAATAATGGCCATTCTTCTTGCGAGAGAGGGATACATAGGAGATACCACAGTACTGGATAGCGAATATGGATTTTTCAGGTTCAGTGGATCAGAGAAATGGGAACCAGAGGTAATCCTACACAGGATTGGAGAAAAATGGATATTTGTTTCAAGAACGATCTATAAGCCTTACCCGTGCTGTCGGGCCATGCATGGAGGGCTCGATTGTTTTATAAAGATCATTGAAGAAAATAACCTCAAGCCAGATGAGATTGAGAATGTCAAAGTATTAATTGATCCCCTTGTAACCTTGCCTGCGTGGAACGTTTCTGAAATAGAGAGTCATGTGGACGCACAATTCTCTGCGCGCTATCCATTTGCTGCAGCGGCATTTAGGATAAAGAGCGGTGCAGACTGGCAAAAGAACGACAATTTTGAGAATCCGGATATTAAGGATTTCCTTAAGAAAATTGAGGTTTATGAACATCCTGATTATGGGAGGAAGATCTTGGAAGATCCAAGGATTCCTCTCTCGAAAGTAGAGGTGGTTGCCAGAGGAAGAGTCTTTGAAGAGGCAAGGGATTGGAAAAAGGGAAATCCGTGGCCGGAAAAAGCGATAATGAGTGATGAGGAATTGGCGGATAAGTTTAGAAACAACAGTATTCCTGTTCTGGGAGAAGAAAGCACTGAGAATGCAATAAAATTTCTGATGAATTTGGAAGATATTAAAGACGTGTCGGTTCTCATGAATGAATTGTCAGGTTCCAAAAGGTAGAAAGGGGAAAAGGTTAACCGTTGGCGGTTGTGTAATAACACGCGGGGTCTGCAGCAAACCAGTCGCCTGTCAGTTGATATGCTCTGGCCCTGCATCCTCCGCAGATAAGGTTATAAGTACATTCTCCACACGCACCCTTGAGGTTCTTCGGATCATGAATCTCATTGAAGAAGCTATTGGCAGTCACTTCGGACCATATTTCTTTGAGGCTTTTTTCCCGGATGTTTCCAACTTTGAGGTCAGCAAAGAGACAGGCAATCACATCACCATTGGCATTTACGTTCAGGTAACTTCCGAGGCCGCATATGTTATAGGTGTCGTTTCCGTGTTGGTGAAGCACGCGGCAGTATATGGGGTCGTAAACGTAAAAGTTGAGCTCGGTCTTTTTCCTGATTTCGTTTGCCCGGTGGTAAAAGCTTTGTAGATACTCTTCGTATCCCGGACCGGTTAAAGCCAACTCACGATAGGTTTCCAAACCCCTGCCCAGCGGACGCAAGCTCATCCAGCACCCCTCTACCCCAAGTCCTGCAGCAAAATCCATAAGGTCCAGTGTTTCTTTTGCATTGGGTTTCATCAGGGTCGAAGTTATCCCTTGAAGGATACCGGCCTTGAGACAAATATCAATCGCCTTTCTTGTCTTATGATAGGTGCCATCAGTTCGGCTTAGCCGATCACACATATCCGGGGTTAGTCCATCGAGGGCGATATTCACCAGAAGATCTCTATTGGCCGCCTCCTCTGCCCATTCTTCGCTGAGGATTGTTCCCTTGGTAATGAGGCTACAGGGAAGGCTGAGTTCATGGGCATAATCGACTAGTTCGAAGAGATCGTCCCTCAACAGAGGTTCTCCGCCAATAATAACGAAGTACTTGGAAAATTCTGCAACCTGCCGGATCAACCCCTTCGCTTCTTCAGTGGAAAGCTCATTGGGGCTTTCCGAGTTACTGTTGTTACAACAATAGATACAACTTAGATTGCATTCATTGGTGGCAAACCAGATTAATTCAGGACAAGGTTTAATCTCTTGTAACACAACAATCCCTAAGAATATATCCACTGTCTCACAAGTGGAACAATTTTACTGTTCCAGTCGTCTGAAACCTTCCCCCTTATGAATTCCTTAAAGAGGTTATCTACTAGACGAATAGCTTCGTTATAGAGATAAGCCTTTTCAATTACCGCACCTTCCAGATCTTTCCTGGACTCTATCCCTCCTGTATCCGGAACCTTAAGACTCGCCATATTCAGGCTCTCCCCTTTGATGGTAAAATGCCACGCTTGATCTCCCACCTTGTAAAAGAGGTTAAGCTCAGTTACGACAGCTCCTTTTCTCAGAGCCAGGATACCCTCTTCAAGGCCCGCATCATCACCCTTAATGGTGATGCTTTCAACAGCGTCTTTTCGGTCATTTTCGAGCACAATACGATTTCCAATCTCCAAAGACACCATTTCCTGTTCCGGCCTTGTTATCTTTCCTTGATCCTTCTCGATAACAAACCATAACCAGGTAAGGAATTCATTACCCAGGAATCTGTAGCGATTGTAAGAGACAGAAACATCGAGCATCGGTCACTCCGCAAAATTTGTGGGGGAAAGTCTGGCCAGGATATCACGTTCTTTATCAGAGAGGCCCGCTGTTAGGCCTGCCATTGTGTATGGGAAGAGCCTAATAAGGGTGAGGTTGAATGATCTTGAAAACAATGTTTCGAGTTCTTCATTGGCAGATTTCAGGTTTGAGAAGAACCACAGAGAAGAATCTTCATAGTCCCATGTCAGGTCGTATATGTTGGGTGCGGATGGAATACGCAATATCAGGACACTCATGACGTGCTCTCTTATCATCTTCTTCTCTGTTCGTGACAGATACTCCCGTCCACTTTCGGCAAGCCGTTTAGCTGCTTCTATGGCACAATGTTTTTTTACGATTTTGGGAGGTATGGTCTTTTTGTCAACCCTGAGTGAGAAGACCAGGTGGGTGCCGATAAGAAACGAAGAGCCTTCGAAGTTGGGGTCAAACGGCGTGTCAAGTGATGTCCATCCTACTGTCTTTTCTGAGATATCGTCATTCGTTGTTACGATAGCATTCTGCGTTAGACCGTTATAGATTGTCTCGATAACAGGTTCTTCAACCCTGCCTTCAACTTTGTAACGTGTTATAGATACATTAGATGACAAGGAACCCATTACATACCCTTTGAATAATGTACACGCCAAGAGTGAAATTCGCGTCCCTAACCAACAAAGAGGAAAAATATGCAGCCCGCAACGCGAACGAAAAAAGTTACACTCGATTCATTTCTTTAAAAGGATCGGGCCAGTGTATGCGCCCGTATAAATTGCACGTAAAGATATTCGGGGAAGCAATGTATGTCGGTAACAAAGCGGTAGGAGTCATAGAAACAAGCAAGTTGCCTGGATGTCAACGAAGCAGGAATCACAAGCTCTGGGAGTTGGGTAGAATCCGCTCAATAGAAGGGCCAAGACCGAAATGGTCCAAAATGGCTATTATACGCCGTTTGTAAACCAAGCTCACGTGGCAAGCCCCTTCACAATTCACTGAAAGGCAAGCACAGACCTTTACTACAAAGCGTACTTCGCTACTCTTACTTCCGAGCCTAGCGGTAGTTAACTAGCGCCCCTTTTCTTAAGACACACTTTGTATGTGGAGACTAGCTAGGAGCCAAATACCTTGCCTTGTCAAAAAGATATCTTATTTTCTCGATGGGCACCGACTAAGCCTTCATGACTTGCTTGGCCACGGGTCCCCGGTCACTCTCTTCAACCTCAAAGCTCACCCGGTCACCCTCAGCAAGGGTTTTGAATCCGGGCATATCGATAGAGGAGTAATGAACAAATACATCTCCCCCGTCGTCCTGCTCAATAAAGCCGTACCCCTTTTTTTCGCTGAACCATTTTACGATTCCTTCTGCCAAAGCACCAACCTCCTGTTAATAATACTTCTCTGATTCCAAACCTCGGGCCGCCGTTTGACAAAGGAGCCAGTCCTTGAAACCACATTCAACCAGCGAACCAACTAAACAATATCCTTTAGGATCACTTAATATTTTATATCGGAATAAATTTTGCGTGTCAAGAAAAAAGCGGCAACCCCGGAAATTCTAATTTGGGCATGTCCACTGGTGTGGATGGTTTGGTATGTTACCCATCAGCCCATCTTACGAGGGTATCCAGATCCTCCCTCTTGCTTTTGTACTGGTTGTAAGGTGAATCCCAGTCAGGGTAACCGATGGCTATCCCGATGACGAGATTCTTGGATTGAGGGATGTTTAGGTGGGCCCTTACAATATCAGGATACCTCACGGCAGCAGCCAGGATACAAGTTCCAAGGCCATAATCTGTGGCAAGCAACGAGATGCTGTGAGAAATTATCCCCACATCCAGAACGGAATAGACCCCCAGTTCCTTGTCAATATATATATAAATCGCATTTGGAGCACCAAAGAAGTTGAACATATTCTCGTAGTGTTGATCCCTCTTCTTCTTGTCTCCTCTTCCGATTGATAGGGTTTCAAAGAGCTCCTTGCCGACATTTCTGTATCTACCCATGCACAGATCCGGCCACTTCTCAGGCATTTCAAGGTCTGGGTTGTCAGGAATTTTATTCATATTCTTATCGGAGAGCTCTTCACCAAGCCTCTTTACCGCATCACCTCCGGCAATGGTAAACTCCCAAGGCTGGGTATTCCCCCATGAAGGGGCCAAAAGGGCATCCTCTATAATTCCGGACAAGATATCCCTTGTGACCGGATCAGGTTTAAATGCTCTTATACTCTGTCTTTTCTTTATCGCATCCTTAAGGTCCATTCTCATCCTCCTCGCTAAGTCACAACAATCTCCGTTCCGACGCCTACATCCGTAAACACCTCAAGAAGAAGGGCATGTTTTACCCTGCCATCTATAATGTGGGTCTTTGCGACCCCCTCATTGAGTGCCTCCAGACAACAATTTACCTTTGGTATCATCCCTCCCGAGATCACGCCGGCATCGATATATTTTCTGATTTCTTCCGTGGTTACAGTCGAAATCAGCTTTTTCCTTTCATCCTTCAGACCTTCTACATCGGTAAGGAGTATCAATTTTTCCGCCCTAAGAGCAGAGGCGAGCTTCCCTGCTACAAGGTCGGCATTTATGTTGTAAGTCTCTCCCTTACACCCTATGCCTATGGGTGCCACCACAGGGATGAAATTGTTCCCATCAAGAACTTCGACAATATTAGGATTGATGGATTCCACCTCCCCGACCATCCCTATATCTATGATTTCAGGGGGTTCCGTATCCTCCTTTGACATTAACATATCCAATTTCCTTGCGCGAACAAGTTGACCGTCCTTGCCGCTCAACCCTACGGCCCGGCCACCATAATGGTTGATAAGTCCCACAATCTCCTTATTTACCTTTCCTGCCAATACCATCTCAACGACATCCATCGTCTCAACATCCGTTACCCGCATCCCGCCGACAAATTTGGAGGGCATTCCCATCTTCTCCAGAACTCCCCCAATCTGTGGACCGCCACCATGAACGATCACCGGATTAAGACCAACGTACTTCATCAAGATGACATCAAGGGCAAAGTTTACCTTCAGACCATCATCAACCATCGCATGACCGCCGTACTTTATGACGATCGTCTTATTATAGAACCTTCGAATATACGGGAGGGCCTCTATCAACACCTCTGCTTTGTCCGTCAAATTATCCATGACTCACCACTACCTACACCGGACTACCTTCTCGCCCTCTATAGGATATACCTGCTAAGGTCTTCGTCTTTAACGAATTCAGACAATTTTTCCTTGACATAATCAGGATCTATAACGATCTCTATATCGTCCAAGTCCGGGGCATCAAAAGAGATATCATCCAATAGTTTTTCCATAATTGTGTGTAGCCTTCTGGCGCCGATATTCTCTGTCCGGTCGTTAACTAACGTTGCTATCTCAGCTATCTCAGCAACGGCCTCATCTCTGTATACTATGTCTAGATCCTCAGTCTTCATCAATGCAGTATACTGTTTTATCAATGCATTTCTGGGTTCGGTCAGGATCCTTATGAACTCCTCTTTGCCTAGGGAATCTAAACCCACCCTGATGGGAAACCTCCCCTGTAGCTCCGGGATGAGATCAGAGGGTTTTGAGATGTGGAATGCGCCTGCAGCGATAAACAATATATGATCCGTTTTTACCATTCCATACTTGGTGGTTACCGTTGTACCCTCCACAATGGGCAAGATATCCCTTTGGACCCCTTCCCTGGAAACATCCGGGCCATGACCCGATTCTCTCCCTGCTACCTTATCAATCTCATCAATAAAAATTATGCCGGAGTGTTCTACTCTTTCTATTGCGAGTTTGGTAACGTTCTCCATATCAATCAGCCTTTGCTCTTCCTCTTGGGAGACGATGTTCAATGCATCGGGAATCTTCACCTTTGTCCTCTTCGTTTGTGCGGGAAACAGGTTGCTAAAAACATCCTTGAGGTTTATATCCATCTCTTCCATGCCATACGCGGAAAAGACTTCTATAACAGGGGCGCTCCGCTGACTCACCTCCAAATCCACAAACCTGTCATCCAATTTACCCTTACGTAACAGCTTCCTCAGCTTCTCCCTCGTACCACTCTGATCTCGCTCTATCTTCCTCTCTACCTTAGCTAAAGATCCATCCTCTATGTCTATCTCCATGTCTATGTCTATGTCTATGTCTTCTTCTGCATCCGTCATTTCCTTTTGGGGGGGTAGTAAGAGGTCAAGGATCCTCTCTTCGGCGATCTCTTTGGCCTTGCCGCGGACCTTTTCTCTTTCTTCGTTCTTTACCATGCCAATGGCAAGTTCCGTAAGGTCACGGATCATGGATTCCACATCTCGTCCCACATATCCAACCTCGGTAAATTTTGATGCCTCTACCTTCAGGAAGGGCGATTGGGCAAGTTTGGCGAGTCTCCTCGCTATCTCCGTTTTGCCCACCCCTGTGGGACCTATCATTATAATATTCTTGGGCGCAATTTCATCTCTAAGCTCCTCCGGAACCTGCTGTCTCCTCCATCTATTTCTCAAAGCGATAGCCACTGCTCTTTTTGCATTATTCTGTCCTATGATATACTTGTCCAATTCAGCAACAATCTCTTTAGGTGTGAAAATTGACATTAATCCTCCTTAGTCAGTAGCCGACCGAATTCCTATAATTCCTCTATAAAGATCCTATCATTGGTGTATATGCAAATATCTGCTGCTATCTTCATAGACTCTTCAACTATGTCCTTTGCGTCCAGGTCAGAGTGCTTAACGAGCGCCTTTGCGGAAGCCAGAGCATAAGGCCCCCCGGAACCCAGGGCAATCGCTTCGTCATCAGGTTCAATAACATCCCCGTTACCCGATATAATTAAGGTATGCTCCTCATCAACGACGACGAGTAACGCCTCTAACCTGCGCAGCATCTTATCCGTTCGCCAATCCTTAGCAAGTTCAACGGCTGCCCTGGTCAGATTACCGTGATACTGCTCCAGCTTTCCCTCAAACTTCTCAAAGAGAGTAAAGGCGTCCGCAGTTGCCCCTGCAAAACCGGCAATAACCGTATCATTATACAAACGTCTGACTTTCCTGGCACCATGTTTCATAATGGTGTCGCTGAAGGTTACCTGTCCGTCACCACCGACAACCGCCTTCCCTTTATGCCTGACACATAAAATCGTAGTTCCTCTAAACATAAATCACCCTTTTGCTGTTCAATGGTTAACCCTACTCCTGGGATGCGCCTTATCATAGACTGCCATCAGCTTATCAATGCTAATATGGGTATATTTCTGGGTCGTCGTTAGGTTTGCATGCCCCAAAAGCTCTTGAATTGACCGTAGATCCGCACCTGCATCCAAAAGATGTGTGGCAAAGCTGTGGCGGATCGAGTGGGGGCTGATATCTCTAGTTAAGGCACACTGGAATATATACTTCTTGACTATCCTGCCAACACTCCTGGCGCTCAACCGCCCTCCTCTGAAATTGAGGAAAACCGGTCTCTCTGTCACCTTATCAGAATCCTTTCCCTGCAACTCAACCAATCCCTCAAGATAACAATTAAGTGCCTCTATAGCTTTTCTCCCAATGGGGACGATCCTCTCTTTCCTACCTTTTCCCCTTACCTTAATCATACCGTGGTTCAAATCAAGATCATCAATGTTTAGACCAACCAGTTCGCTCACTCTAATCCCACACGAGTACAAGACCTCTAATATTGCCCTGTCTCTGAGTTCCAGAATGGTCGAATTGCCCGGCTTTTCCACCAGCCGGAATATCTCATCCACAGGCAAGAAGGTCGGGATATGTTTTTCCTGTTTGGGACTGGAGATCGTAGCAACGGGGTTTTTAGATAACGTTTCCTCGCGTATCAAGAATTTGAAGAAGGATCGGAGGGAAGCAAGTTTTCTGGAAATCGACGTTTTTTTGTTCTTCTTATGCAATTCTCCCAGATAGGCCCTTATAACCGTATGGTCTATCCTTGCGATGTCTGCCCCCCTGTCGCCCCTCTCCGTATAAAGCTTTCGGTCCCTTAAGAAATCCAAGAACTGCCTCAAATCGCTGGTGTAATTACGAAGGGTATTTTCGGATACATTCTTTTCTATTTCCAGATGTGCCGAAAATTTCTTGAGTAAGGGGTCCATACATCTCCACAGGTTAATTTTATGCGTAATCTTTTCAGTTAATAATATACTAATCCCACACTTCAGGTCAAGCAATCAATGAAAAATAAGAAGCCTTCCCTTGGAATCAAATTCCTGGCCTTCCATATTCAACAATCTTGCTTTCATATCAATGCCCCCTGGCGCTGAATACCCTCCCAACTCACCGTTACTCCTTACCACCCGGTGGCAGGGAATAATTATCGGCAGAGGATTCTTCGCAAGAGCCCGTCCCACAGCCCTCGAAGCCCTCGGGTTTCCCATCATTGCACTTACCTGTCTGTAAGTAAGTACATCTCCATAAGGGATGGATTCTGTTATCTCCCAAACCTTTCTCTGAAAACAGGTATGCCGAGAGAGGTCCACAGAAAATCGATAATCAACTTTTTCTCCCAGGAAATATCTCATCATGGACCCTCTTATCTCATTAAAAAAATGTGGATCACCGGTCATGGTCGTGTGCCTTGAAAATACGCGGGAAAAAGCTTCCGCTTCGCTGCGTAAAAATGGAACTATCTCCAAAAGCCGTCCCTTATCCCCAAAGATAACACACCAGCCGTATTCAGTCTTAAATATAGAATAAACCACTTTAATTCCTTTTCACCCTCTCCCTGACAATCCTGGCAAAAGAATATGACTCCTCACTCTTGAGAAGATACGAACACAAGAGATAAACAACAACCCCTATTACTATGCTGACCCCCAAGGTGAGGATCTTCGTCTCAATTTCCGAACCTGTAGTCCACACGATCCTGTGGCAGAAGAGATAGACTGCTATACCCATTACCGCCGAAGAAATGGAGATCCTGAAGACCGACATAAGTATCCTCTTTGCCCCTATGCTACCCAACCTCTTCCTCAAGATCATAAGCAATATCGACATATTCATGATTGAGGAAATGGAAGTGGCCAAGGCTAATCCCCCGTGCCTCAACCCTAAAGGAAAGGCCAGAATTATGCTGAGGACTATGTTGGCAAGAAGGGCAAGTACGGCAACCTTTACAGGTGTTCTGGTATCCTTCAAAGAAAAGAACGTGGGAACAATGATCCTTACACCGGCAATTGCCCATAGCCCTATGGAATAATAAAAAAGGGCTTCCGCAGTCAATAACGTGGCCTGATAATCGAACTCTCCCCTCTGGAAAAGTATGCTGATGATGGGGACTCTTAGAACGATCAATCCAACCATAGCGGGAATAGTAAAGAAAAACACCAATCTCAAGGCAAATGAAAGGGATCGTATTAAATCCTCAAAGCTTTCCCTGGCTGCCTGCTCGGACATAACGGGTAACAAAGCTGTTCCCAAGGCTACCGCAAATATCCCGAGGGGGAATTCCACAAGCCTGTTGGCGTAATATAGAAACGATATACTTCCTTCAGGAAGCAAGGACGCGATAAGGGTAGTGGCGAAGATGTTAAACTGGTACACTGCAGTCCCAAACACAGCGGGAAGCATCAAGGTGCCTATTTTCCTGATGGCGGGGTGAGAGAAGTTGAAGTTCAACTTAAACACGACGCCTCTTTTTATCAAAAACGGAATCTGTAAGATAAGTTGGGAAATACCCCCGATAATCACTCCTGCAGCAAGACCGAGTACAGGCCGGTCAAAATACCGGGAGAGGTACAAAACCCCGATTATCATGGAGATATTGAGTAGAACGGGAGCAAGGGAAGGGGCGGTAAAATGGCCTAAGGAGTTCAATATTCCCATACAGAGGGCAAGAAGACCGATAAAAAATATGTAGGGGAACATTATACGGGTAAGAAGGATGGTTAGCTGGAGTTTTTCCGGAATATCGTCAAACCCCGGTGCTATAATCCGTATAATCAGAGGAGCTAGGAGTATACCCAATATAGATATAGCCACAAGGATCATGGAAAGCGCAGTAAAGGCTATATGTGCCACTTCAAAGGCATCTTTTTTTGAATTTTTTGTCAGGTATTCGGTAAAGACAGGGACAAAAGAGACGGTTAATGATCCTTCGGCGAGCAACCTTCGAAGAAGGTTGGGTATTCGGAAGGCCACAAAGAAGGCATCGGCGGATAGCCCTGCGCCAAAATACTTGGCAACAATTACATCCCTGATGAAACCGAGAATCCTGCTCAAGAAGGTAAATGCGCCTACTATCCCCGCTGCCTTTGCTATCCTCTTCTTTTCAGACATATACTGTTCGAGGCATTGGGCTCATCGTAAAAAAAACCGGCATGTCTTCCCCCCCCTTATTCTCTGCCGGTAATGAGATAATAGTTTTTTCATCAACCTTAAAGATCGTAATCGTCCAGAATCTTGCCCGTTCGGCCTTTCTCTATAACCTCTTCAAATTCAGGTCCAAGATCTGCTCCCAATTGATTAGCCCTCTTCTTAGCCCAGAGACCAACATTGCGGGAGTCCTTGTAGAATTCATCTCCTTGGCGTTTGCTGGTATCGAACTCTGCCAACCTATCGCTTTCCGATCTGTGATAGGCAAACCTTGATACGATCCGCTTCAAGTCGTCGCCTCCACAATCTTTACACTTTAACGTAAGCTCTTCGGAAGGGTTTAATACCAAAAACCCCATGACTGTTTGACATTTGTTACATTCGTATTCGTATATCGGCATATGCATTTCCCCCTTAATCAGATCATATCAACAGACTGCTGTACACACACAAAATTCTCTGAATCAAAAGATTGCGAAAAATAGCCACTTATGGATAGTCACTAACAATAAATTATACTTCGAATAACTATAGTAATTTAGGCTTTTTGTCAAGAAATTTAACACACCGGGAGTGTCCAGTCAGTTTAATCTTGCCATGCATTCGAATTTTTATACTTATTAACATCTTGTCAACTCAGAATCTTAAGGGTGTCCCGACCTCTCCCCATTTTATGAAAACTAACACAGTCCCCTTTTGCCAAGCCCGCACAAAATGAAAATGGCCAAAGTCGAGCCTTTAATAATTTTAAACAATTAACTTGACGCTACCTCTTTTATTGTATTTAATGGCA
>JAUXHQ010000116.1 GCA_030621455.1 Deltaproteobacteria bacterium | reverse complement strand
GGAGATGCCCGCTATTGCGGATGAGATAGAAGAAGCCTTAAGAGAAGGAGTTGAGATCAAATTCTTGGCCGCCCCTGTACGTGTGGTAACCAACGGGGAAAAGGTTCAGGGCATCACATGTATCAGGATGAAATTGGGAGAGATAGATGCAAGCGGACGGTCGCGTCCGGTCCCTATCGAAGGATCGGAGTTTACAATTGATGCGGATACCGTGATTCCTGCAATCGGCCAGAGACCGGATTTAACTTTTTCTAAGGGTTTACGTGAATTGAACCTATCAAAAAAGGGCGCTATTATAGTTGATCTCGACACCTTATCGACTGCCCGGCAAGGTGTATTTGCAGGCGGCGATGTGGTAACCGGCCCATTCACTGTGGCAGCGGCGGTGGAGTCAGGAAAGGTTGCCGCAGAATCCATTGATCGCTATCTGAGGGGAAAGTCTCTGGAGAGGGAACACAAGGTGAAGTTTCCCGCAGAGAATGTAGAACCCGTTGATTTTACCGAAGAAGAATTGGCTTCCCTGGCAGTTCAAAAGCGGGTCAAAGTCGAGCAGTTGCCGGTCTTAAAAAGGATGGGGAATTTTTCAGAAATAGAGTCGACCTTGACCAAAGGGGATGCTATGGCTGAGGCAAGACGGTGTTTGCGTTGTGATATAAGAGAAGAAGGGGAATAAAAATGGCAGAAGAAAATGAAAAGAACTTGGTAAATATAACGATTGACGGGAGACCGATTCAAGCGGAGAAAGGGTCTACAATTTTGGAAGCGGCTTTAGAAAACGGTATTGATATTCCCCATCTCTGTTATCATAAGGGTCTGAGCAGGGCTGGAGTTTGTCGCTTATGCGGAGTAAAGGTTAAGATAGGAGACCGTTGGCTTAACAAAGCAGGACACGCTCCCAATTCAATGCATGTGAGCGCCTGCACAACAGATGTGGCGACGGGAATGGAGATTATAGCCCATGATGAGGAATTAAAAAGAGCACGGAGATTAATTATAGAGCTCCTTTTAGCCCAGAACAAACATGACTGTTTGGTTTGTGAAGCCAATGGTATGTGCGAATTACAGAGATATGCTTATCAGTTGGGTGTAGATCAGAAAGATCTGCGTTTCCCCAGCCCGGAATATACCGAAGCTGTTGATACTTCCAGCGAAGTGATTATAAGGGATCTCAATAAGTGTATCTGTTGTGGGAGATGTGTGCGCGCCTGTCATGAGATTACCGTTCAGAAAGTATTGAACTTCTATGGTCGAGGCGGCATTGATGATTTCTCCCCTAAATTAAATCTCATTGCCGGACTCAATCAACCCCTGGGAGAGACAACCTGCGCCTCTTGCGGAGCTTGTGTTCAAGCCTGTCCTACCGGCGCCATAACGGAAAAATTAGCCCATTTCCAGGGTAGAACATGGGAAGTTAAAAAAATACAAACTACTTGTCCGCACTGCGGTGTGGGTTGTCAAATGGAACTATGGGTTAAAGATAATAAGGTTATCAGAGTATATGGCGTTGAAAAGGATAATACAGAGAATAGGGGACATCTCTGCGTTAAGGGGCGGTTTGGTTTTGATTTTGTCCATAGTCCCAAACGTTTGACAAAACCTTTGATCAAGAAAAACGGAAAGTTTGAAGAGGCAAGCTGGGATGAAGCATTAGAATTAACTGCCACCAAATTTAAAGAAATAACGAAAAAATACGGTAGCGATGCCCTGGGAGGTATTTCATCATCCAAATCCACTAATGAAGAATGTTATCTATTTCAAAAATTTATGCGGGCCGTCTTGGGCACAAACAATGTAGATTTTTGCACCCGTTTCTGTCATACCCCTAGCGCCGTTGCTCTCACTCGCGCCCTGGGAGGGGGAGCAATGACCAACTCCATGCGATTAGCGGAAAAATCAGATCTTATTCTGATAGCCGGCCTCAATGCTACAGAAATGTGTCCGGTGGTTGGTGATCTGATGAAACGTTTAGTGAAATTCAACGGTTTGAAACTTATCGTGGCAGACCCAAGAAAGATCGATATCACGGATTTTGCCCAGGTCTGGTTCAGGCTGAAGATTGGAACGGATATCGCCTGGATTAACGGCATGATGAACATCATTATAGATGAGGGCCTGTACGACCATGAATTCGTAAAAAATCGCACAGAAAATTTCGAAAGTTTGAAGGAAGTGGTCTCCAACTATACACCGGAAAAAGTGGAAGAGATTACAGGTATTCCCACAGAGAAGGTCATTGAAGCTGCACGGCTTTACGGAAAAGCAGAGAGGGCTGCAATTATGTTTAGTATGGGTGAAACCCAGCATATTTACGGAACAGACAATGTTTCAGCTTTATGCAACCTGGCGCTGCTTACCGGCAACGTGGGAAAAGAAGGGACAGGTCTTAATACCATAGCAAAGCAGAATAACGGTCAAGGCGCTGGTGATATGGGAAACCTACCACCTATCTATCCCGGCGGTCAGCCTGTCAGCGAACCAAAGGTTAACGAAAAGTTTGAGAAGGCATGGGGTGTAAAACTATCCATGAAACCTGGGGTGACAGAATCGGATATGGTTATCAACAAAGGCAAGATCAAAGGTCTTTATGTAATGGGGGGGAATCCAATGAGGAGTGGCCCTAATCTCAATAACATGAGAGAAGTCTTCGAAGATATGGATTTTATAGTGGTTCAGGATATTTTCTTAAATGAGACAGCAGAAATTGCCGATGTAGTTTTACCTGCCTGTTCTTTTGCTGAAAAAGATGGGACCTTTACCAATACTGCCCGCCTCATTCAGTTAGTGCGCAAGGCAATTGATCCTCAAGGAGAGAGTAGACCGGATTGGGAGATCATCTGCGAACTCAGTAAAAGGATGGGTTATGAGATGACCTACAGTCATCCTGGAGAGATAATGGATGAAATCGCTTCACTAACTCCTCCTTATGGTGGCATCTCTCATAAACGACTGGAAGATGGGGGCTTGCGATGGCCCTGCCCTGATAAGGAGCATCCGGGCACACCTTATCTCTGGAAAGACAAGTTTAACACAAAAAGCGCGAAAGGTATCTTCTATCCAGCAGATTATCATCCTCCGGCAGAACTGCCTGATGATGAATATCCTTTTGTATTCACTACCGGCAAGGATCTTTATCACCTCCATACCGGTTATACCCGACACTCGGTGCCACTAAATAACTTATCTCCGGAAGACTTATTGGAGATGAATCCTTCAGATGGAGAAAAATTGGGGATACTTGATGGGGATGAGACGAGAGTATGTTCGCGCCGGGGCGAGATTACAATAAAAGTAAAGATTACGGATCTGGTGCCTGAAGGGACGGTCTTTGCTACTTTCCATTCCACCAAGACACCGGTAAATGTCTTGACCATTGATGCCCTGGATCCGCTCGCTAAGGTTCCCGAGTTAAAGATTTGTGCAGTTAAAGTGGAGAGGATATAGACCCATCACTATTCTTTCCGGTTACCTCTTTATCACCGGTTTAAGATTCCCACTGCTTCACCATTATCAGGAAACGACTATACACATTCCCCTCGGGGTGCTCAGGGAAAAGCTGGATACCCTTCCAAGATACAAAAAAAATTATGCCGTTTTGCAAGCTAAGTGGTCTATGAGGCGGAACGCATCTTGAGCGCAAATGGTTTTAAGGATGTTGGCTTCCTGGAGGGGGGTATTCTTGGCTGGCCGTATGATGTGCTAATGAAAGACTAGGGGGTATTATTTTAACCCCGGCCTCCACATGAAGGCCGGGGTCATACATCTCCACCGATATTGAGGAAACCCTCCGCTATCGGGCATAATGGTTTTGATTAACCCAGTCCCTGTACCGTTCTCTGGATGATATTGTCCTGGGTCTTACGGCTGATGTCCACGAAGTGAGCGCTGTAACCTGCCACCCGGACTATCACCTCCTGATACTTCTCCGGGTCTTTCTGGGCGGCTCTCAAGGTGGCATCGTCCACCATGTTGAACTGTACATGATCGATCCCAAGATCCGCCCATGTTTTCATATAGGCCTTCCATAGCTGATAGCCCTTATCACCCGCAAGCTGCGTCGGTGAGAGACGCTGGTTAAGAAGGAAGGCCCTCCCATCGCTGATGTGGTCAATCTTCCCGCATGACTTGAGAACCGCAGTAGGACCCTTCTTGTCGAGACCAGGCCCCGGAGATATTCCGCCGTCGTACAGAGCGTCTCCCAACCTGCGGCCGCTTGGCAGGGCGCCAACAACATTGGCGAAGAGGATGTTGAAGCTGACGTTCTCCGGGAGGAATGGCCAGTTGTTCCCAGAGGTGCATTTCATCTCTTTGCTATGCCTGGCAACCTCCCGCAGGCAGCGGAGCATGATGTCATCAACGTAGTCGTCGTCATTGCCCCACTTGGGCGAGTTCTGCACGAAGTCAAGCCTCATCTCTTCACAGCCTTCCCAGTTCGCCCTGAGGGCCTCTATGAGCTGGGCCATGGTGTACTTCTTCTCTTCATAGACAAGCTTCTTGATAGCAGCCAGACTGTCTATATTCTCAACCCAGGTAAAGCCCGTAGTCCAGGCATTGCCGCGCTCTCCGTTGCTTGGGTCGCAGGCGTCCGTACCTGTCTCCACAGCACGCTCATAAATGGCTGATAACGCCGGCCTTGAAAATAACTCAGGATCCTTGGCCCTTCCCAGATTAACCGTTCGTATCACCAGGTTCAAAATCCACTCCATCTGCTTCACCCAGGCCTGGAAGAGTTCCTCAAAATCCTTGAACTCACACGGATCACCGGTTTTCGGCCCCATCTGCATGTTCACCACATGATCGTACCCATTATGGAGCGTGTACTCTATCATCTTGGCGCAATTGGCGCTCCCTGCTGCCATCCTGAAAGGCGCACACCCGTACTTCGTGGTGGGACAGGGCGACATGCAGGCCTGGTTCACCCACTGCCTCGCCTCCTCAAGGGGATGTCCGTGCCAGTACATGGCGTTGGGGATCAAGACAGAGTCATTCCGCATGTTGGGATAGCCTAGCCCCTGACGTATACACTCAAAGCACTCCCTTAAGACCTCATCCTTGACGTTGGGATGGTACCTGAAGCTAAACGTGGGATTTGCCACCCGCACTTGCCGCGCTGCCTGCATATAGGCAACAGTCAGGTCATTACAGGCATCGGAGCCGTCAGGCTTAACCCCGCCCATAGTCCACACCCACGAACCAACAATCCCCTGAGCCCCTTCCCTAACCCACCGTGGTTGAAAAACACCTATCTCAGCAGTGCGAATCATATGCTCACCCACAAGGTCAAGGGCCTCTTCCTTTGTGAGCCTTTTATCTACGTTTACGTCCTTGTCATAATACGGCCCGTGGAAGTAATCGGGCCTGTGGGGCATCGCCACCTCAAAGGTCTCGTATCTCATCAAAACCTGGACAAAGTGATCGAACTGGAGAGATTCCTGCAAGTTTCTCGGCGGCTGCGCAGGAACACGTTCACAGACCTCAGCGATCTGAAGCAGTTCCTCTTTGCGCTTGGGGTCGCTCTCAAAGTTCTCTGCTATGGTCCGTGCCAACCTGGCGTATCGTTCAGCATACCGGATGCCGGCCTCCAAGACTGTCTGCATCGCCTCCCACCTCGGCAGCTTTTCATACAGAGGGAGAAGGTCGGGTGACGGGTTGCCCTGTAACTTCTCTTCCGTCTCTTCCATCAACCCGTCAATCTCATCCAGTATCGCCTCAAAGCCCTTGAAGATGTAACTGAAGTCCTTTGTCGCATAGGTGACGGCGGAAGAGGGAATCCCTATGGAGATGGCGCCGCTCACATATTTGACCGCATCTTCCGGGTCCAGGAGTTTGATCAGATTGTCGAGGGCTGTCCGGCCGCCCCAGTAATCATTCAGCTCGGCTACGATCTTCAAAGACTCATCCTCCGGTTCAGGGATGATGCCCTGTTCGTTATAAACCTCCTCGTTCTGCATGCTCGTCCCCTGCCAGTAGTGGACCATCTCATGGGGAGCGCTTCCGGAATAGCTCACAAGCTGCGCATGGTCGGTAATGAAGATGGGGGTATTGTCCATCACGTAGGCTAGGGCGCGGGCCTTTTGAACCATGATGGGCTCGCCCTCGTTCTCTTTCCATGCCTCGGTAAAAAGCTGGGGAAAGGTCAGGTCGATCTTTATGCCAGGTTGATAAAGCCCCCCGCTGGCTCCTTTCTTCCAAACTGCCTTTCTCAAATAGTCGATGCGCTTGGAGCGGCTCTTCTCTGCTACCCACCACCATTGCCGTTTCTCTGTCTGTTCCTGGACATCTTTACCTCTCTCAACTTCCACTGTTGCCATATTCTTACCTCCTTTATCGATTATTCATATCAGTCCACGGGGTTACCTTCTCCTGCAAATACGGTACCTTCTGATCCCTTCATCCCGAAAGGACAAATAAAAATGTCCCTGACATGGATGATTATCGCCCGCGGACAACGTCACTTATTCTCACTTAAACGTGATTACTTCTTCTGAAACGAAGCGCACGTGGAAGCATCCTGGTCGGTC
>JAUXHQ010000169.1 GCA_030621455.1 Deltaproteobacteria bacterium | reverse complement strand
GAAGCAGACGAAGGGTATCATCATCAACTCTCCTTCTAACCCCACAGGAAACATACTGTCTGCCAAAAGGATGGAGAAGATAGCCCAACTTGACCCTATGGTTATATCAGACGAGATCTATCACGGGCTCGTATATGAAGATCGAGAGCATACAATACTGGAGTTCACGGACAGGGCATTCATACTCAATGGCTTTTCAAAACTCTATGCCATGACCGGATGGAGATTGGGGTATACGATTGTTCCCATGGAATTCATCCGTCCCCTCCAAAAGATCCATCAGAACTTCCTGATATCCGCAAATGCCTTTGTTCAATGGGCGGGGATCGCAGCGCTGAAAGAGACGGGGGATGAGGTAGCAAAGATGAAAGAGGTCTATGATAAGAGAAGGAAATTTATGATTTCCAGGCTCAAGGAAATCGGATTCGGAATCACCATAGAACCGACCGGTGCCTTTTATGTCCTTGCCAATGCCAAAATGTTTTCGAAGGATTCCTATAAATTAGCGTTTGACATCCTGGAAAACGCAAAGGTCGGGGTAACACCGGGGATTGATTTCGGAAGCAACGCTGAGGGATATATCCGTTTCTCCTATGCGAATTCACTGGAGAAAATCGGAGAAGCAATGGATCGAATCGGACGTTATCTTAATCCCTGACTTCATGTGGCATCTTGACTATAAGGGGTGATTTCAAGTGAAGATAACCTCCGCAGAGTTCGTGGCAAGCGCATGGAAGCCTTTTGACTTCCCAAAAGATCCGTTCCCGGAAGTGGCCTTTGCCGGCAAATCAAACGTCGGAAAATCCTCATTGATAAATGTCCTGCTGAACAGAAAAAAACTGGTCAAGACCAGTTCCACCCCAGGCAAGACTCAATCCATCAACTTTTTCCGTGTCAATAATAATATCATGTTCGTAGACTTACCGGGTTATGGCTTTGCCAAGGTTCCTCTGGCAGTGAGGAAGAAATGGAAGCCCCTGGTGGAAGGTTATCTTATTAACAGAAAGGACCTCAAGATGGTCGTCCTCATCCTCGACGTAAGGAGGGAGCCGTCCCGGGAAGACAAGGACCTGCTCAGGTGGTTTGATTTATACCATATCCCTGCAGTGGTAGTCTTGAGCAAAGTCGACAAGTTGTCCAAGACAAAGTCAAAGAAACAGATTGAGATTATTAAGAAGTCACTCCCAAAAGGTAACGAGATCATTCCCTTCTCAGCAATTACCCGGGAGGGGAAAGAGGATGTATGGGAACAGATCCTGTTGTTTACAGGGATATAGTATTTGAAGGTTTGACCGAATGACCCTTCTTTCTGCAGATAAGCGTTTGATCATCATCGGCCTCGATGGTGTTCCCTATTCGATGGTAAAGGATCTCTCAGCCAGCGGGACTATGCCGAATATGAAGGCCTTAATCGGGGAGGGCGTCTTTCGGCAGATGGAGTCATCCATACCTGATATTTCTCCTGTTGCATGGGGTTCTATCATAACCGGAAAAAACCCTGGTGAGCATGGCATTTATGGATTCATGGACCTAGTGCCGGGGACGTATCGCCTCTATTTCCCGAATTTTTCCAACCTCCATGGGATACCTTTCTGGAATTCTGAGCAAAAGGGGAAATCCGCCGTCATCAACGTACCCGGAACATACCCGGCGAATCAAATCAATGGCGTTCTCATTTCCGGGTTTGTGGCCATCGACCTTGAAAAGGCGGTCTATCCTTCGTCATTGCTTCCCGAACTGAAAAGACTCGACTACCGTATAGATGTCGACGCCGAGAAGGGTCATGAGTCGATGGAGCTCTTCATCGATGATTTAAACCGGACACTCGAGGCAAGGATAAGTACCTATCGTTACCTATGGGACAAAGAAGACTGGGGCCTTTTCATGCTCGTTTTCACGGGAACGGACAGGCTTGCACACTTCCTATGGGGGGCCTATGAAGACCGCGACCATCCATACCATAACACCTTTCTGCAATATTTTAATGATATCGATCAGGTAATCGGAGAGATTGTATGGAGAATGCAACCCGAGGATTCCTTGATTGTCCTTTCTGATCATGGTTTCGAAAGGATGGACAGGACTGTTTACATAAATTATTACTTGAGAAAAACCGGATTTCTGAACCTGAGGAGACTCCCCACTGCAAGCTATGATGATATAGATGAGAAGACCAAAGCCTTTGCCCTAGAGCCGGCCAGGTTGCATATCAATACCATTGGAAAGTATCCGCGCGGGAGCGTTAGGAAAAACGACAAGGAGGCCATTGTCCGGGATTTGACCGATCTTTTTCATTCCCTTGAAGTTGATGGCAAAAGGGTAATAAAGGGAGTGTACAGAAAAGAAGAGATATACGCAGGGCCGTTTCTCGATCAAGCCCCTGACTTGGTCTTGCTGGCAAATCACGGGTTTGATTTGAAGGCAAGGCTTCAACCGGAAAGACTTTCTCAATCCACTATCTTTACGGGAAAACACACACAGGACGACGCATTCCTGCTTGTCAAGAGCCACCGGTATTTTTGTATCCCCGAGAACCCATCCAATTGTGATGTCTTCAAGATTGTAGAAAACCTTCGATAAACCACATACGAGGGAGACCTAATGGTCCGTTTCTTGCTAAGCTCTGGATTATGTTTCTGTTTCTGGGGGATACTCTGGGTAACTGGAGTAAATGGGGCAGAGGCTCTTCCGGTCTTCGTGAGCATCGCACCCCAGAAGTACTTTGTTGAAAAGATAGGGCACAAGTTCGTCGAGGTATCCATCATGGTCAAGCCCGGCGCTAATCCTGGAACTTACGAGCCCAGGCCTCACCAGATGGTAGCTCTGTCTAAGTCGAGCATCTATTTCGCTATCGGGGTTCCGTTTGAAAAGGCATGGATAAAAAAGATTGTCGCTACCAACCCCAAGATGATCGTTGTGCATACGGAAGATGGTATAGAAAAAATCCCAATGAAATCTCATCATCACGCCGATGACAGAGCAATAGATAAGGGGCATCATCAGGGGATCAAGGACCCGCATGTGTGGCTTTCTCCCCCCCTGGTCATGTTGCAGGCCCGGAATATTCTCAAGGCCTTGGTGACGGTCGATCCGGTTCACCGATCCTTTTACGAAAACAACTACAAGGACTTCATTATGGAGATCGTTGAACTAGATGCCGAGATCAGGGGAATATTTGCAGACAAGGGGCAAGATGTCGAATTTATGGTTTTTCATCCTGCCTGGGGCTACTTTGCCCGTGATTACGGGTTGAAACAGGTCCCCGTCGAGGTCGAAGGAAAAGAACCCAAACCTGCGGAACTTAAGCATCTCATCAAACATGCGATAGAACAGGGCATTAAGGTAGTCTTTGTCCAAACCCAGTTCTCGGCAAAAAGCGCCAAGACCATCGCGAATGCCATAGGCGGAGAAGTCATTTTTGTCGATTCCCTTGGTCCGGACTGGGCCAATAACTTACGCAACGTGGCAGAGAAGTTCAAGGCCGGCCTCAAATGACATGAATACACCTGTTATAAAAATTCGAGACCTGTGGTTCTCTTTCAAAGACGCGCCAGTCCTGTCAGGTGTGAACTTAACGATCCATAGCGGAGATTTCTTGGCGATTCTCGGTCCGAATGGAGGAGGAAAGACCACCTTGCTCAAGTTGATGTTGGGCCTTTTAAAGCCCGATCAGGGAACTGTGCGGGTTTTCGATCGTCCGCCCGGGGAAGTGGTTCACCGTATAGGCTATGTGCCTCAGGATATCGGCGTGAAAAAGACCTTCCCCATATCCGTACTTGACGTGGTGCTCATGGGAAGGCTGCGACCCGGCATAGGATGGTCCAGATACTCAAGCGCCGATACTTCGGCCGTCCAAGATGCATTGGACCAAATGGAAATGTGGGAATTACGGAGTCGCCGTATTGAGCAGCTTTCCGGAGGACAACGGCAGAGAGTAAATATCGCAAGGGCACTCGTAGATGAGCCTGAAATTCTACTCCTGGATGAGCCGACCTCGAGCGTGGATACTAAGGGGCAAACCGACCTCTACGATCTCTTGGAAAAACTCAACGAGACCATGACCATCCTGGTGGTCAGCCATGATCTCAGCATTATTTCCAGTTACGTAAAGTCCGTGGCTTGTGTGAATCGCCAGGTTTTCTTCCACGACGCCCCGGAAGTTACCGCCGACATGCTTGAGATGGCATACCAATGTCCGGTGGAACTCATAGCCCATGGGCTGCCTCATCGGGTTTTGGAACACCATGGAGATGACTGATATGCTCGAAGCCCTTCACTTTGAATTTATGAGAAACGCTCTCTTGACCGGTCTGCTCGCGAGCATCACCTGCGGTATAGTCGGAACATTCGTTGTTGTTAATAGGCTTGCGTTCCTCTCCGGCGGCATTGCGCATGCGGCATATGGTGGGATCGGTCTGGCTTTTTTCTTCGGGCTGCCCTACACACTGACCACCTTGGGTTTTGCCCTCTTTACTTCGGTTGTTATGGCGGCAGTTACCTTGAAAGCCAGGTATCGGTCCGATACCATCGTGGGCGTGCTATGGGCCCTTGGAATGGCCCTTGGGGTGATTCTCCTTGACCTGGCGCCGGGGTACAACGTGGACTTGATGAGTTTTCTCTTCGGGAGCATTCTGACCGTATCGAAATTAGACCTTTCGATGATGTTTGTCCTGTGCAGCGTAATCGTTTTCGTCGTAGCATTTCTCTACAATGGCCTCTTGGCCTACTCCTACGACGAACAATTTGCAAAAGTAAGAGGAGTCTCAGTGACGTTCCTCCACTTCCTTCTCCTGGCCATGATCGCCCTTTCAGTTGTGATGATTATCCGTGTTGTGGGACTTATCCTCGTCATAGCATTATTGACGATCGCTCCTTACATTGCGGAAGGCTACTCGAGATCCCTCCGCAAAATGATAGTTATCTCCATGCTACTGAACTCTCTCTTTACCTTGATCGGGCTCTGGCTCTCGTATACCTTTAATTTGACCTCTGGGGCAACTATCATTATGGTTGCAGGATCCTGCTTCTTTCTTTCTCTTGTATTGGAAGGTCTGAGATCCAAACGTGGTATATAGATTCCCGGCATCCTTCATTTGTCGGTTTACACTTCTTATAACTTTCGGAAAAATTAGTTCTAATTTCAGCTAAGAATCTTGAGTGCCTAAAGTTTGAAGTGCCTAAAGTGCCTAAAATTAAGGAATGCACTCCAAAGCACTGCTGATTTTGTTTCTTAGCATGATCTGGTTT
>JAUXHQ010000258.1 GCA_030621455.1 Deltaproteobacteria bacterium | reverse complement strand
AAACCAGATCTTGGTCAGAATCAAAATCAGCAGTGTTTTGGGGTGGATCCCTTAATTTTAGGCACTTTAGGCACTTCAAACTTTAGGCACTCATTATTCTTTAGATGAGCATGATGATCCAACCTATTTATGTGGTCTGCCCCTCGAAACCATATCTTAGGGCAGACCCCGGCAACCATCAGGGTTACCACCTCTCCTACCAACCTCTTTTCAGTATGGTCACGGCACTTGATTGAATATCACCCAATTCAATCGTATCCTGAAACCCGCCGGCACAATGGGTGAACGCAACCTTTGCCCCCCGTACCTGGTTCTCTGCAACGCCCCTCAACTGCCAAACAGACTCACATATCTGCGCAAGGCCGGTAGCGCCGATGGGGTGGCCCCTGGACATTAATCCTCCACTGGGACTTACAGGTATCTTCCCTTCCATACCGGACATCCCTTCCTCCACAAACCTACCCCCTTCGCCTTTTTTACAGAACCCGAAGTCTTCATAGTGGACTATCTCGGCTATGGTAAAACAATCATGGACCTCTGCGAGATCGATATCCTCCGGTCCGATACCGGCGTATTCATAGGCATTCAAAGCCGCGAGGCGATCCGCCCCAAAGCTGGTAATGTCTTTACATTTCTCATACGGTCCCGAGCATAGAGCAGAGGCCGCTATCTCAACGGGTTTGTTTGTGTATCTCCCGGCGACCTCTTTACTGCAAAGGATTGCGGCAGCCGCCCCATCCGTAGTGGGACAACAGTTCAGGAGAGTCAGGGGGTCCACTATCACAGGAGAGTGGATTACCTCTTCCACTGTGATTGGATCTTTATATTGACACCGTGGGTTGGGTCCTGCATTCCGACGGTTTTTAACCGCGACCATGGCAAGTTGTTCCATGGTAGTCCCATACTCCTTCATATGCCGTGTCAAAACGTTTCCAAAATAGACAGGGGGGCTGAACCCCATCACCGTCAACAACTCCACCCCATCCGAGGTCAGGGGGCGTCCCTTCCCTTCCCTTCCGGTGAGTTTTTCCACACCTATGGCAAATGCCATATCGTACATCCCTGAACCCACGGCGAGCCAAGCTTCTCGAAGTGCCGTAGACCCACTCGAACAGAAATTACCTACACTGCTCACAGGGATTCCGGAAATACCCAATTCCCATAGGATCGACTGGCCCACACCACATTCTCTATTATGAAGCTGCCCGGTCCTGGCGTGCCCCGCATATGCAACCTGTATATCTTTCGTGGCGACACCGGCATCTCTCACGGCATTGAGGCATGCGGTCCTTCCCAGCTCTATGACATTGGATTGAGGGAACCGACCGAACATGGTCATCCCCACTCCAATAATGCAAACAGTTCTCATAAACACATACCTCCATTATGGGGATGCAGGTTTGAACTTGTATCCGTGTATAGGCTGCCCTGTCTTATCCTCGCGAATTTTATCAACAATGAGTTCCACATCCATATCTATCTTAAGCCGTTCCTTGTCGCATTCTGCAAGTGGTGAGAATATCCTCAACCCCTCAGGGAGATCGACGTATCCTACGGCGTAGGGGGCATCGAAACCCAGTGGCGCCGCTTTGACTATGCAGTACGTGTACAATTTGCCCTCATTGCTCAAAGGCACGTCCTCCAACACGTCCTCTTTTAGGCAGTTTGGACAGAGTACCCTCTTGGGGAAGAAATACTCCCCACAGGATTTACACTTGCTTCCTATAAGCCGGGGCTTTTCAGAGGGAGATCCTGCCAACCGGATCAGTGGCCTGAGCTTTGGATCCACGAGGTCTTCCTGCACTTTCGCTTTTGAACCGCTATTATCTGCTGTCATCAAACACCTTCCTCCCTTTTAGCCAAACCTTCCTCCACTCACATGAATCACTTCTCCGGAGATAAAACTCGCTTCATCGGACACGAGAAAGAGGATCGTATTTGCCACGTCTATTGTCTCACCGAGCCTCTTTATGGGCATATTCGCCAACTGCCTTTCCTTAATCATCTCAAACTTGGGGTGCCCCTTCATCAACTCAGTCGCGATCATACCCGGGGCGATGCAGTTTACATTTATGTTGTATCTGCCGAATTCCCACGCCATGGATTTGGTGAGCCCTATTATGCCGGCCTTTGCAGATGAATAATTTGCCTGACCAGGGTTTCCGTGCCAGGCCCTCGAGGAGATATTCACAACCTTTCCATATTTCTTTTCCACCATGTATGGAGTGGCAAACTTAGAGGCCAGAAACGCACCCTTCAGGTCTGTATCGATGACATCATCCCAGTCTTTCTCCGTCATGTTTTTGATGAGCATATCCCTGTTGAACCCGGCATTGTTTACCAGGATGTCCAGGCTTCCGAATTCATCTACTGCCTTCTTCATCAGGGCTTCCACCTGGTCCAATTTGGTTACATCCGTTACCACGGCGATGGCCTGTCCTCCTTTGGCTTTTATGCCATCCGCAACTTTTATAGCGCCTTCCTCATTTATGTCAGTGACCACGACCTTGGCTCCCTCCTCGGCCAGCCTTTGCACTGTGGTTTCTCCTATGCCCCTTGCTGAGCCGGTTACGACCGCTATCTTATCCTTTACTCTCATTGTACGTACCCTCCTTTTACTTTTTTCTCTTTATCATTAATGGGGTTTCCCCCTCCTGAACCACTTCTCCCTTTTGGTTAATGAGTTCTCTCTTCAATATGAAGATCCCTCTCTCAGGGTTCTTCGTTTCTTTCTTCTCGATTATCTTCACCTTCACGGTTACTGTGTCGCCTATCATGATAGGCCCTTTGAATTTCCATTCAAGACCGAGAAATGCTATGAGGTTTCTCTGCGTCTGCACGCACAGCTCCGTTCGCGTAAATAGACCCGAAGCGATGGCCAGTCCCAGAAGCCCGTGGGCTATCCTGGTTCCGAACATCGTGTCTTTGCAGAACTCAGCGCTGGTGTGAAGCTCATTGTAATCCCCGGAAAGGCCGGCAAAGTTTACAATATCCGCCTCCGTTACAGTTCGAGATGGAGATGTGTACTCTCTTCCAACCTCAAGATCTTCCCAGTACATGACACTAGATTCGTTTACCATACTAATCTCCTTTCTTTTATTAATTGTTCACCGCAAATGAATATCCTATTCTCTTTACCTTTCTGCTCTTATGTATGAGTTTTAACGCTGGCTTTTCTAATAATCGTTCACGGTTCACAGTTGCCGGTTCACAGTTATTTACTTACGGGTAGGTATTTACCGGATTTGCCAATGCCGGCATTTTCGGTAA